>JAHZKP010000043.1 GCA_022600345.1 Alphaproteobacteria bacterium
GGCGGCGTCGCGGCACTGGCCCATCGTGTCGCAGACGCGCTTTCAGCACGATGGACCCACATCGCGCTGCGCGCCGCTTCTGGCCGAATGCGAAAAAGTGACAGGTGTCGCGAGCCACATGAGTTTTTCAACAGCCTGCTAAGGCGCCTTATTCGACTTCGAGAACGACGCGGCCGCGGACCTGTCCGGCAATGATTTGCGGGGCTAGCTCTGTGACGTCGGTCCATGGCCGGGTGACGGTCAGTTCAGCCAGTTTTGAGCGGTCGAGATCGGTGGCGAGGCGCTGCCAGGCGGCAATACGCTTTGCCTTGGGCGCATTAACGCTATCGACGCCGGCCAGGGTTACGCCGCGCAGGATGAATGGCATCACGGTTGCTGGAAGGTCGAAGCCCTGGGCCAAGCCGCAAGCCGCAACGCATCCGCCGTACTTGATGGAAGCCAGCACGTTGGCCAGCGTGTGACTGCCGGCGACATCAACGGCGCCTGCCCAGCGCTCTTTGCCAAGCGGGCGGCCTTTCTCCGACAGTTCGGCACGGTCAATGATTTCGCTAGCACCCAGGCCTTTGAGAAAATCGGATTCGGAGGCGCGGCCCGTGGATGCGACAACCTCATAGCCCAATTTGGCAAGCACCGAGACCGCGACACTGCCCACACCGCCGGCTGCGCCGGTGACGAGCACCTGGCCCTTGTCAGGCGTGACGCCATTGGCTTCGAGAGCGAGGACGCACAACATCGCCGTATACCCGGCCGTCCCGATGGCCATCGTTTCAGCCGGTGTGAATTCGGCCGGGCGCTTGATCAGCCAGTCAGCCTTGACGCGGGCGATCTGCGAGTATCCGCCGTCGTGACCTTCGCCCACACCCCAGCCATTGAGAATGACGCCATCGCCGGGTTGGAATTCAGGATTGCTGGAAGTTTCGACCGTGCCGGTGAAGTCGATCCCCGGGACCATGGGCCATTTGCGCAGGATGGGGGCTGTTCCTGTTAGCGCCAGGCCGTCCTTGTAGTTGATCGTGGTGTGGGTGACGCGGACCACGACATCACCGTCTGACAAGTCCTCCAGTCCGATGGTTTTCCATTCGTTGGCCTGTCCGGCATCTGACTTCGATACGTGAAGTGCTTTGAAGCGGTCCATTTAATCCTCGGGTGTTTGGGAGTGAGATTTTCAGGCGGATGATTTGCGACAATCGATCTGGCTATTGTTGTCGCCTACGGTTGGTGACGTGGCAAGGACGCTGGGGCTGGTGCGGGTCTTGTTTCGAGGTGTATTCGCTTGGAGATCGTTACGACTTTCGTTGGTCAAGTTATCGCACCGGAAAGTAGGTTCGCGGGTGCGAACAAGTGTTTTGGCAGCGCTTGGGGTAATGGCGCACCAGTGGATTGGCGCTGTTTTGAACGGTTGTCAGATGACGTTTTTTCCAAACTGTTGATAATCCATAGGGGTATCGGATTCTCAATCACTTAGGGGCTTTGGCTCAACGCACAATTGGTTAATGGCCCGGGGCAATGTGCAGCTAAAGCCGATGGTTTGGGGCTTTTGAGTTGTCGTTGGGTGGTGCGATACCGACACGGGTCCTTGGGCCTGTCTGTGTGCGTTGCAGCAACTTTTTTGCTTGTTATACGACCTTCGAACCATCTAGCATCTTCGTTAGCTGCACCAAGACAGCACCCCCCATAGACTTAACGATAACAAGCCATACAGGCCGACCCAGGAGGCGCACATGACCCTTGAGACGCGAATGACCGCGCTTGTCGCGATGCTATCATTTGGATTCTTGATAGCGATCACTATGGGAGTTCTTTGAGTAGGGGCTGCCCACCGCCTCGGTGACTGCAGACTTTAAAAGTTTGGAAGCGAGAAACTTCACAAACGTCGCAGTCCATAAGAATAGATAAATAAAATTAGCGCGAGCCCTTAAGGCCCGCGCTTTTTTTCGCCAGCGTTGTGGACTGAACTGCTTTAGCGGCGCAGAAGATAACCCAGGATTGCGCCGCCCAACGGGATGAATTCGCGGTTGATGCCGGCTGGCAGCGAAACGCCGAATTGCGGAAGGAACATTACAATCGCCGCTCCGATAAGCGCCCCGATCAAGGCAGAGACCAAGGTTGAAGAGTGCGGCATGCGCACGTCCTTCAACACGAACGAACCGATAACGCCGACGATCCATACGATAACGGCATAGATGGCAGCTTCGACGGCTGCATCTATCAGCGCGCCAAGATTAGGGATATGGGCGGCGATTTGATCCTTGCCGAACCAGGCAACGATGATCTGCAGGACGACGAGGACGAGGTATCCGAGCATCTGGTGTGCTCCCCAGGTTGGTTGAGTGATCGCGTTCTTTGGTGGCGAATGCCGGTGGCGTGTTGGCGTGGCAATCGACTGCGCGAGGTTGTTTGTACGGATCACCGGCTAACACGACCAATCGCCACGTCCTACCGTTACGGCTGATTGAACGGTGCAATGGTGGACGATTTTCAACTGGGTGTTGAGGCCGGGCACCTACCAGGGCATGGGCGGCTATGCTGGATATCCTTCAGTCTTTGGTGTTCTTGGCGGCGACAATCTCACCGTCTTCTTTCGTGAATTCACCGATCTGGGCATCGGGAAGCAGTTCAAACACCACTTCGGAGGGGCGGCAGAGTTTCGCCTTGCCGTCGGCAACAACGACGGGGCGGTTCATCAAAATGGGGTGTTCGACAATAAAGTCGATCAACTGATCGTCGGTCCACTTTGGATCATCGAGGCTCAGTTCGTCGTATGGCGTCCCTTTGCGGCGCAACAGTTCGCGGACGGGAATGTCCAAGATGGCAATCAGGCTTGCGAGTTGGGAGCGGTCGAGGGGCGTTTTGAGATACTCGACGACGGCGGGTTCGAGTCCGGCTTTTTCCAACATCGCCAGGGTGTTGCGCGAGGTGCCGCATTTGGGGTTGTGGTAGATGGTGGGGGTCATGGGAAAGATGCTCGTCCTCAGTTTGTTGAGAGCAGTATCGAATGCTTTTGCTATTCGGCGGGTTTGACCGTTCGTTGTTTGGATATCGGCGCCTCTGCTAGAAGCGCCCGAGCAACGTAGACCGCCAGCACCGCTCCGATCAATTGTGCGATGATGAACGCTGGGACATTGGCAGGATTGATGCCGGCGAATGTGTTTGAGAAACCGCGGGCGATTGTCACCGCAGGGTTGGCGAATGATGTCGATGCTGTGAACCAATATGCCGATGTGATGTAAAGCCCCACGGCGGCTGGGATCGCATCCGGGCGTGATCTCAAACACAGCAAAATGGTGACGACGAGCCCGAATGTTGCAACGACTTCCGCGAACCACTGCGATGGACCGGTGCGCAGCTTTTCTGACACTTGCAGAATCGTTTCATCGAACATCGCGTGAGCCGCCAATACTCCTGCAAGCCCAGCAACGATCTGGATTGCAATAAATACCACCGCATCGTTGCGCGAGATTTCCCCACGGATGAGAAATGCGAGCGTTACGGCGGGGTTAAAATGGGCACCCGATATCGGGCCGAGCATGGTGATCAAGACGTAGAGGATAGCGCCCGTAGGTATTGTGTTCCCAAGCAGGGCGATGGCAACGTTACCACCCGCCAGTCTTTCGGCCATGATTCCGGAACCGACAACGGTGGCGAGCAGGAAGGCAGTGCCGAGGAACTCCGCACCGCTGCGCTGGGAAAGGGAATAGGTTTGCATCCGGCTTATGCCTCCGTCTTAAGGCTTCCTGCGCCTGCTTCATTGCGTGTTCTAACGTCCTGCGAGAACTCTTCGACTTTCCTGCGCATGCTCTTTGCGTCGAGGTCCTGCTTGGCCAAATGGACGAACTTGTCGACGTGGTAGTGGAGAAGCGAATAGGTGTTGGCAAAGGCTGCCAACTTCTTGCTGTTTGTTCCCTCGGCAGCCGATGGGTCTGGCATCCCCCAATGTTCGGTGATCGGGTTGCTAGGCCACACAGGACACGTTTCGGCAGCCGCGCTATCGCAAAGTGTGAAGACGAAATCGATTTGCGGAGCATCCGACCCGGTGAAATCATCCCAAGATTTGGAGGTCAGTCCATCCGTCCTATGCCCATGGTTCTGCAGGATTTTAATGGCGAATGGATTGATGGTGCGGCGTGGCGTGCTGCCAGCGCTGTGGGCAATAAAGGCCCCCTGTCCCATGGAATTCATCAGACATTCTGCAATCACCGAGCGTGCTGAGTTATGAGTGCACAAAAATAGTACGTGGTACGGATCGTCGCTTTTCATTCGGGCCTCCCATGCCTCTTCAGTGCAGAGCTTCGATATGTTTTGTGAAATTGGCGAACAGAATTCCGGCTGGCCGCTGCAGCAGTCTTCCGTGAGGAATGCCAATAGTGCCCGCATGCTCTCGACCTCGACGCTGTAGCGGATGTACCGGCCATCGCGCCAGGACCGCACGAGGTTGGCGTGGGCCAGTTCTTTCAAGTGAAACGATAATGCGGTCGGTGTGATGCCGATGGTTTTGGCAATCTCTCCGGCGGGGAGCCCCGAGGTTCCGCACTTGACCAGCAAGCGGAACACGCTCAGTCGATTGTCGTGAGCCAGGGCGGCAAGTGCGGTTACGGCGCTACGTTGATCCATGAATTTGTTGTTTCAAGTAATGTTGAATAGATGTCAAGGGTGTTGCTCTTGTTTCGTGAATGCAAGGGGATCCAGGACACGCCTCGAGGGCTCCTCCAGCCCTCCCAAATGCCGCCGGATCCGGCGACTTTCTCGAGGCAGCGAACCAAGGAAATGGCCGGGAATACAGCGCCTTGCGTGGATGGCCGTCCCATTTCATTGGCGCGCCTCCGGCACGACGCCGGGATCACGGAGGTGGGAAGGCCTGAATCTCAATAAACTTTCAAGAATTTCCAATCCCTGTCCCGCTTGGAACAGCGGGCGATGCCGCGTAGCGGCATATTGGTTTCAACAGACGGCGAGACACCAACCGCCAGCCAGAACCGAGACACCAGGGAGAAGACAAATGACCGGCTTCAACACCAAAGCAATCGCAACGGCTCTGA
>JAHZKP010000044.1 GCA_022600345.1 Alphaproteobacteria bacterium
CGACACCGACCTTACCGTCGATGTCCTGGCGACCGACGGCGACACCGTGCTCGGCGTGGCCGACGTTGACGTTACCCTCGACCCCATCGAGGATATCCTGGGCGATATCGACATCGACGTTGATGCCGCAGCCGACCTTCAAGACGTGACGGGCGAAGTCGACGCGCTTGATGGCGAAGACCTCGTGGCGGGCGTCACCGAAAGTGTCGCCGACAGTGTCACCGACACGGCTGACGAAGTCATCGACTCCGTCCTCTCGCCTGCCCCCGGCAACGACGAAGACCCTGGCGACACCGACCTTACCGTCGATGTCCTGGCAACCGATGGCGACACCGTGCTCGGCGTGGCCGACGTTGACGTTACCCTCGACCCCATCGAGGACATCCTGGGCGATATCGACATCGACGTTGATGCCGAAGCCGACCTTCAAGATGTCGTACTTGAAGAAGCGCTACTGCCAACCGAATCGGATGAACTCGTGTTGATGGATGCGGATTCCAACTCCATCGACCTCGGGTTACTCGACAGTGATGGTGGTGGCAGCAGCGGCTCGGCGCTTGCTGGTCAAACCGCCCTTGAATTCACGGAGCTCCCTGAGCCATCTGGATCTGTCTCCGAAGGGATTGGCGGCGTAATCGATAACTCCGGCCTAGACCACACGTCTATCGGGGGAATGTTCGGATGAGTTTTGCGGGGGTCGCAAATCCACTTGACAGTTGGCAGCACCGATTTTCGTCGACGGCAATTTTACTGAGCACAGCTTCGATCAACATTCTTTCTCTGGCTCTGCCCATTGCTACTTTGCAGATTTATGATCGCGTTCTGAACGGGCACAACATTGGAACTCTTCGCGTTCTGATGTTCGGCGTCATAACTGCTCTATTGATCGAGACGTTTCTCCGATTGGCAAGAGCCTTTTTGGTAACGCGTGCGGGAGCTGCGTATGTGCATGGCACAAGCTGCTCTGTACTCGACCGCCAGTTTTCACAGAACCAAACAAACTCGGAGCAACGATCGGTTGCAAAGGATCTGGCCGGGCTCACAGCCATCAAATCAATGAAGGATTTCGAGAGCGGGAATGCTTCGATCATTATCGTCGATCTTATGTTCCTGCCGCTCTACATCGGCGTCATGGCCTATATCAGCCAATCGCTTGTATTGGTTCCCGTCTCCCTTCTTTGCGCCTTTGCAATCATTACTGCATTCAACGGAGTACGCGTTCGCGATGCGATATCGGATGCCACCGAAGCCGATGAAAATCGTCACGACCTGCTTTTGAAATGCCTTGCGTCGGCGGAAGTCATGAAATCCCTGGCGCTGGAATCGCTCATGTTGCGGAGGTTCGAACGCTTCCATGAACACTCTTGCCGAACGAATTACAGCCTATCAAGGACGATCGCTCAGACATTCTTGTTTGGTACAGCACTGGGCACAGTGATGACTGCTGCAACGGTCTCCATCGGAGCCTACATGGCGGTCCATGGCCAGCTGACAATCGGTGTTTTGATAGCCGTCGTACTACTTGCCAACCGCTTGGTTCAGCCCGTCCAGAAAGCGGTGTTGCTTTGGCTAAAGTTTCAGGACTACCAGGAAGCCAAGGAACGGGTGCACGGCATGCTCCGAGGTGCTTCCACCGAAGCTGACGAAGAAGTCGTTGCCCCACCGGCGTCAGACAACTGCGGGAAAATTGACGTGGTGCAATTGGTGCATCGTCACACCCCGAATTCACCGGTTCTGCTGGATGGCGTATCTTTGAGTTTAGAGCGCGGAGAAACCATTTCGCTGGAGGGTGGTCCTGGCTCCGGCAAGACGACTCTCCTCAAATTGATCGCCGGCATAAACACACCTGAATCGGGCAAAGTCCGTATCAATGGTGTTGATCCTACACGCCTGTCCGCCTCAGACCTGGCGCGGCAAGTTGGCTATCTCGCGCCTCGCGCCCATTTGTTCCGGGGCACAATCAGAGACAACATCACCCGCTTCTCGCAAGTCTCCTCAGCGCAAGCTTTAGAGGTCGCATCCTTGTTGTCGGTGACCGACGAACTGGCTCGAATGCCGCTCGGGATCGACACCCCCGTTGGCGGGGATAGCAATACGACTTTGACCCCCGGAATGATGCGCATGATCTGCGTACTCCGAGTGCTTGCAGCGAAGCCGCGCATTATCCTGTTTGACGAGGCAGATAACGGACTAGACACGCACCATTACAATGCCCTGCTTTCCTTACTCGCCCGCCTGAAACCGCATGTTGCGATGATCATCGTCTCCCGAGATATCAGGATCCGCCAATTGGCCGAGCGATCTGTTTTTCTGAATGATGGCAGACTCATTGAAACGGGCACCAAACTACATCGATTTTCACCGTTAGAGACCAGGCTGTAGCCATGAACAACGTCCGTCAATCTTCAACTGACATTGATGCCACCAAAATCGTCGCTCGCCTCAAATTTCAGTCGAATAGATCCAATGATAGCCATGCGGCTGGCCACACAGCGACTTCGCCGAACCCGGTCGCAGCATTGGTCGGCTTGGACGACAGCGAGGCCCGGCTAAAAACCTGCCTGGTTTTGCTTGCCAGACTGCTTGAGCCCACCATTGGCATTGCCGACCTGCGCGACAGTATTCCAGAATCCGAATCTTTCGATATCGACGCCTTTGTGAACTGCATGGCCCACCTGGGATACTCAGTGAAGAAACTTGAACTCACCCCGGCGGATGTCGATTCGCGGCTGTTGCCATGCATATTTATACCAAAACGCAACTCCAGAGGCCTGCCCCCCGAACCGTTTATAATTTCTGCTGACCCCGCGGCAGCTGGAAACCCAAGTCACAAAGGAATAGTCCGGACCGTCGAAGACTTGGGAGACGCCTCGTCGCACACGGGAACCGCATTTCTGTTCAAAAAACAGAATGCCGACGATTATGAATTGGGAAAATCCCGGCGCCGCCAGACGAACCGGAGCTGGTTTCGTTCCATCCTGGCCCGGTTCAAATCAACGGTTTGGCAACTGGCGTTGATCGGGGTCATGGTCAACACGATGGCATTGGCTACGCCACTTTTTATCATGGTAATTTATGACCGCGTAATCTCACCGCAAAACACTGATTTCATGCCGATGCTGGTCGCAGGCATCGCCATGGCGCTATTGTTCGAAATGCTGTTGAGATCACTGCGCTCGCGTTTGGTGTCCTGGCTGACGGCCAGAATACATTTCATTATTGGCACAGAAGTTTTTAAGCAGCTCATTTCATTGCCACCTGCGGCAATCCACAAAACGTCCCCCACGGCGCAGCTTGCTCGCTTCAAGTCCATTGAGTCTATTCGCGACTTTCTGGGCGGCCCCATTTTCATTTCGACAATTGAAATCCCTACGGTATTCATTGCAGTTGCCGTGTTGGTATTTTTTTCGCCAATACTGGCCGCAATTCCCATCATTTCCAGCCTGCTGTTCGCCGCCCTATTCTTTGGCTTGAGGCACTTCGTGGCGGACACGATCAAGGCAGCGGCCACGGAATCGTCCATTGCCCAGAAGTTCAGCATTGAGACCTTCCAATGTCGGGAGGAGATCCGGACCAATGGTTTGGCGGATGTCTGGAGCTCAAAATTCCGAAACATCTCTGGTCGCGAAAATCATGCCCATGCACGCCTGCAGTTTTTAGGTCTTGTCGGCGAAAGTCTCGGTTATGCACTTGGCGTACTAACGGCCTTTGCTGCCCTGATGATGGGTGTCGAACTTGTTTGGTCAAACACGATTACGACTGGAATGCTTGTCGCCTCGATGATCTTGATCTGGCGATCGATAGCACCGTTCTACAGCCTGTGTTCCGTGGTGCCGCGGTTTGAGCAGGCTCGCAACAGCATTCTTCAGATCAACACTCTGATGGAAGTGGAAACCGAAGAAGAGCAACGCCGCGCGAGCGCGAAACTGCCTTCTTTGCAGGGTGCGGTCGACTTCAACAACGTCACCTTGCGCTATGCGCGGGATGCCGGGCCTGTATTCGTCGGCCTGCGGACCAATATTGCGCCTGGTCAAATTGTGGCCATTACCGGAGCGACAGGATCAGGTAAATCGAGCGTCCTGAAACTGGTTCAATCCATCGCGCAGCCGCAACTTGGGCAGGTCAGTTTGGACGGTTTCAACTTGCAGCAGCTCGTGGCTCTCGAAGTGCGCCGGCAGATTGCCTATGTGCCGCAAACACCCAGCCCATTTCCCGGAACCATCGCGGAAAACCTGCGCATCGCGAAGCCAGAAGCCTCAGACAACGAGCTTTGGTCAGTCTTGGCGGAAACCGGAGCGACTGAGATGGTTCGTAGCCTGCCAGGCGATATCCACTACGACCTAACGGTCGGTCAATCCAGCGACCGCCTAGCGGAACTATCCCATCGCGTCGCTCTTGCACGAGCCTTCCTCCAGCATGCCCAAGTGACGCTGATTGACGAGATCCCCGGCAACCTCCTCAACAACGGACTTGATGCCGTGCTGACGCGAATAATCGAACAGCACCGAGGTCAACGAACACTGCTCTTCGTAACGCAACGCGCAGATCACATGCGAATGGCAGACAAGGTAATTGGGCTGAGGTTTGGTCAGACTCCCCTGATCGGTAGCCTCGAAACCATCACAAAGGCCGCAACATGAGACTTCCAAATTTCATCAGCGCTGCGATCGGTCGATCGACTGAGGAGCATCAACCCTCAGAGATCGTCGACCAGGCGACTGCAGTCGCCCCGGTCCGCAAAAAGCGCAAGCACGCAGAAGAGCAACTGCGCTATCTCTCCCAGGCTGTGATCCTGGAGGAAGCTTCAAGCCCACTGCTGCTCAGCTCCACCGCGCTGATCGCGAGTTTGGCTGTCGGCGGCTTTCTGTTATGGGCGGCTGTTACCCCCATTAACGAAGTCTCTCGCGCACCTGGCGAAGTCGTGCCTTCAAGTTTCGAGCAGGTCGTGCAGCACTTGGACGGCGGGATAATCAAGGCCATCGGCGTGACGGCGGGAAAACTTGTTGAGAAAGACCAGGTCCTCGTGACCATCGATGACGGCGCGACCACTGAGACTCTTGAACGCGCGAAATCCAAACTCCTATTCTTGGAAATGACGGCACACCGCCTGAATGCGAACCTATCGAAACAGGAACCCAATTTCGATCAGTTTAAGGGCGCGAATAATGGGGATATTGAAGCGCAACTGAAACTGTATCGATCGACATTGGCGGAGCAGACTGGGCGCGAACAAATTGTCCGTGAACAGATCCTGCAAAAAGAACGAGATGTCAAGATACTCCTATCGCGCCTCGACTCCGCGAAAAAGAACCTGGCGTCCGAACGCTCCTTACTCGACGACCGGATGAGGTTGAAAAGGAAAGGCCTCGTGAGTCGCTCGGTTTTGATCAAGACAAAACAGGGAGTTGTGTCGCTTGAGGGCGAAGTCATCAAGCTTGGCGAGCAGATCGAGCAATCGAAAGTTGCTTTGGACGAATACAAATCCAGACTCGACTCTATCTACCAAAGTGAAAATCTGGCCAGCGCAGCACGGCTGAACCAGACAACATCGGAAATAAAGCAGGTCAAGAGCACAATCCAGCAACTCGTGCGCCGGTTTGACAGACTGGAAATCCGCGCTCCTGTCCGTGGCATCGTAAAGGAATTGCGCACGACAACAATTGGCAGCGTTCTCAAGCCAGGAGAAATCGTCGCCGTTATTGTGCCTGTCGATGATGAATTGGTTGCCGATGCCCGCATCAAACCGCAAGACATTGGCCACATGAGAAAGGGCCAGAATGTCAACGTCAAGATCAGCGCGTACGACTATTCAAGGTATGGTGTCGTAAAAGGAGTGCTACAACAAATCTCCGCAACCACGTTTAAGGATGCGAACGGTCAAATCTACTACAAGGGGCGAATTCGACTGGCTCAGCCATTCATTGGTGCAAATGCCGGTCAAAATCTTATTTTGCCCGGCATGACGATTATGGCCGACATTCAAACGGGCGAAAAAACTATTCTCGATTACTTGCTCAAACCTGTGAAGGTTGCCGCGGCTACGGCATTCTCCGAACGGTAATTGGCAAAAGGGCATTAGAGGGAAAAATGAAAAATCGTGATTATTTGAGCAACGGTAAAGCCAGTTTAATTCAAACGGCCAAGCCTCGAAAAGTCCTGATCGTTGAAGATGATCGTAGTTCGTTGATGTACCTCGAACAACAACTCGAAGGATTGGGATATGAACCCATAGCACTCTCGAACGGCAAGTCTGCTTGCGAGTTGCTAGAACGCAATCCCGATGCCGTGGACGCTATGATCCTGGATCAAATCCTGCCAGGCATGAATGGCATCGACCTTATCCGGCGATTTCGCAGCGATAGTCGGCTCCGCTCTAAACCCATGATTATGCTAACGGGCTGCGATTCACCGGGGCAGATCAAGGAAGGCCTAGACGCGGGCGTTTTCTATTACCTCATAAAGCCCGTGGACGTCACCGTTCTGCAATCGATCATGTCTGCTGCCATGCGTCGGGCGGAACTGAACAAGCACTTGCTCCAAGAGGCAGCCTCGCGCCAAACCGCGATGTCCTGCGCCTCAAACGCTCTGTTTCAGGTTCGAACCCTGGACGAGGCTGACAATGTTGCCGCTTTGGTTTCCAGCTGTTTCCCGGAACCGGACCGCGCAGTCGTTGGCATTTCGGAATTGCTCGTCAATGCTATCGAACATGGCAACCTAGAGATTGGCTACGAGCGAAAGTCCGAGCTGATCGAAAATGGAACTTGGCACTCCGAGATCGAACAGAGACTCGACGATCCCCAATATTCTGGGCGCAAAGCATCTGTATCCGTCAAGAAGAACGAAAAAGGCGTATATATTTCCATCACAGACCAAGGCAATGGCTTTGATCCTGCTAGGTTCCTGGCCCTTGATGCCGAACGTGCATCGCAGAGAAACGGTAGAGGAATTGCGAATGCACGTTGCATGAGCTTCGACAAACTTGGCTACAACAAGAAGGGCAACCAAGTTGTTGGATTCGCTCACATTGGCGGGAAACTGGAATGGTAGTTTTGAAAAAAAGGATCAATCTGTTTTTGGCACTACAATTCATAATCGTAGTGCAAACGGTCATAGCGCTTGCTTATCTCGTGCCCCACTTTCAAGAGAGGAACAAGGTTTCGGGCCAACTGGTATTCGAAAAATTCGTTGCGCAAAAAGAAGGTCAACTCAAGAGCATATTGGAAACGACCAAAAACCTAGTTGCCTCAACCAGCGCTTTCTACAAAGCCTCAAAGGCCGTTGAGCCGCAAGAATTCGAACTGTTCATCAGTTCCACCATGGGATCTGGAGGACTGATTGATGAAGATGTGGTCAATGCCGTCGGTTGGAAGTGGGAGGCAGCCAGGGCCAATGTGACAGACCCATCATTGACGCTTGGCCGCAAAGCGGCAACCGTCGAATTGACAGATGCTCGAGCCGAAGGTGTCGGTGATGCAGGCCTTAATGGCTCTAAAATCACCCAGGATGTGCCTATCGCCTACCTGCGGCGACCGCCGTCAAACAACCCTAGCACAGCGCCCTATTTCGAAGTGGCAAAGGCTGTCTACTGGAAAAACTCACAAGCCCTCCGGGGAGTTCTGACTGCGCAAATAGACATTAAAACTCTTCTGCAAGGCATTATCTACCAGGCTCCAGAGGGCCTCTCGTTGATAGCCCATTTCGTTGATGAAAAGGGTGTCGCCAACCGGTGGCAACTCGGTGACGCCATAGAAGTTCAAGATCCAAAGACCCCGAATTCAAGGGGCGCTGTCCAAAACCACGAATTTTCAACGACACACGTAGACCTGGCTGCTGGGAAATTCGAGATTGATTGGCTCCGCGACCAGCCGATCCACCACTTTTGGCCCCGCTTTTCAGACTGGCTGTATATTGCAGCCGTTATCATCGCAGCGGCAATCATAATTGGTTTCGTGCGACATCTCGACCGGACTGGTCAAGACCTAAAGATGCAACGCGATAAAGCCCGCGAAGCCGACTTGGCGAAGTCTGCGTTCCTGGCAACAATGAGCCACGAAATTCGCACGCCTCTCAACGGTATAATTGGGATGGCGGATCTCGTTCGCAAGACCAAACTGGATATTAAACAACGCAACTTTTTGGATGAGCTGATCTGGTCTGCCGACGGCCTGCTTGCAATCATCAACGATATTCTGGATTTCTCGAAGCTGGAAGCGGGGCAACACAAGGCCGATAACGTGGTTTGTGATTTTCAGCAAATCGTTCGCCACACGGTCGCAACATTTCAGATTCCGGCCCGAGAAAAGAACATCAAATTGATCATGGACCTGGAAGATCGTCTTCCAGTGCACATCGTCTCTGATCCAATGTGCATTCGCCAGGTGATTACCAACCTCGTATCAAATGCAATAAAATTTACTGCCAAAGGGTATGTGAAACTATCAGTCAGGCAATTGCCTAGGGGCGACAGCCGCAAGCGCCGATGGCTGGAAATTGTTGTGAGTGACACCGGAATTGGAATTTCGCAAAATGATCAGAGAAAAATCTTCGACCGGTTCCATCAAGGCGACAACACTGCCAAGAGAAACTTTGGTGGCACCGGATTAGGCCTCGCCATCGTGAAGCAGCTTGTTGGCCTCCTGGGTGGTGAGATCAGACTTGAGAGCACTACGGGTGAAGGAACATCTGTCAGCGTGTTGATACCTCTTGAAGTACCCAGCAACCGAGCTGTGTCCAAGGCGTTCCCAGTGGTTGATCAAAACGAAAAAACCCAACAATGCCTCAATTCAACGGCATACGGCCCGTCTCACGGCTTGCGGGTTTTGGTCGCAGAAGATGATAGAATTAATCGCATTTACATCGGTGAACTCCTACAAGACCTCGGACATTTTCCCGTCTTTGCCGCAAATGGCTTTGAGGCAATTGAGAAAGTTCAATCCGGCGAGCACGATCTCGTGTTGATGGATTGCCAAATGCCGGTTTGCGACGGCTATGAAGCGACGCAAAAAATTCGCGGGCTTCCGATGGGGCCGAAACTTGCTCAAATTCCAGTTGTCGCGCTTACGGCAAACGCAATTGTCGGTGACAGAGAGCGCTGCATAGCGGCGGGCATGGACGATTATCTGAGCAAACCCGTTCGAAGGGAATCGCTTCTGCGTACAATCTCGCGGAGTATGAAGACGATGGCCGCCCAAACTCTCGATGATGACGCTGATATTGAAGCTTCGAACGTAGCCGCAGCAACGCCTAATCAAGATTCCGAGGCATTCGGTCTGTCAACGAACAGCGCTGCCGTGGAGTCGAAGGAAGGAAGGGTGTCGTCGTTTTCCTCCAGCGACACGTCGAACACTTTCGATCTCGACAGCCTGAATTCGCTCAAGAAAACGATGGGAAAAAAGTTTGCCTCAATGGTGGATTGTTACCTGGAGGACTTGTCAGACTATTCCCAGCAACTGGAGAACGCGATGAAGGAACAAAACAGCGAAGAGGTCCGGCGACTTGCGCACAGCATCAAATCGTCGTCAAAGCTGTTTGGTGCAATTTCGATCTCAACTGTTGCCAAGGATCTGGAGCACAGAGCAATTGGGGCAACCGAAAAGTGGTCGCTGTCCCCAATCGATCTGCAGCCTCTGAACTCTGAAATTGCAAACGGCACAGACAAGCTTAGAAAACTGATTTCGATGTCAACGAGAGAGACTTCCGAGGTGACATAGTTGGATACATACTAGGTGGGGAGAAGGACCACGATTTGGATCGGCACCTCGACGCACCTTCACCGTTGGTCCTGACTTTTGAGTTTTGCTGTGAGCCCCCTCTCGGCTTGGCCAGGAACACCTGATGGCGAGTCACATTTGAGAATGTGGGTTATGTTATCGCCGTGCGGCGCCTCCGTCTTTGACGGGCCGGGGCCATAGCAGGCAAACAGTAACGTGGGGGAGCGCGTGGACCTGACAACAGAACGGCCGGCAAGCGGCCAGGAGCCCATCGCCCACATCCTGCTGACGCATGGGGCAAGCCAGCCGATGTCGAGCCGGTTCTTTGAGACGCTGGTGCCGATGTTGCTGGAGCGCGGGATTGCCGTTACCCGCTTCGAATTCGCCTACATGCAAAAGATCCGTGAGACGGGAAAGCGACGCCCGCCGCCGAAGATCGAGACGATGTTTCCGGAGTTGCGGGAAGCGGTAGCAAAACTGCGTGGCGAGATCGGTGCCGAGGCGAAGCTGTTGATTGGCGGCAAGTCGATGGGCGGGCGCATTGCCAGCATGATGGCGGATGAATTTCTTGAGGCTGGGCAGATTAACGGTCTGGTTTGTCTGGGTTATCCGTTTCATCCGCCCAAGAAGCCCGAGAGCCTGCGCACCGCCCACTTGGCTGACCTGAAGACGCCGACGCTGATCTGCCAGGGTGAGCGTGATCCGTTCGGTGGCCGGGAGGATGTTGCGGGTTACGACTTATCCGACGCGATTGGATTGCATTGGGTCGATGACGGCGACCATGATTTCGGCCCACGCGGCCGAAGCGGCTTCACGCGCAAGGGAAATATCGAGGCGGTAGCTGCGGCGATGGGAGCGTTTGCGGAGGGTGTGTGATGGCACGGCGCTGGAATGGCTGCGGTTTTCATCGTTCTCACAGGTTGAAGGAGACGCCGGATCTGGCAGCAACAAGGAGCGGCGGCGCTACCTTGAAGCTTGCATGGGTTCCGGCCTTCGCCCGAATGCCGGTGGTGGGCAAGGCGATGGCTGGATTTCTGAGCAGGCTTGATGAAGTGCCGGATCGGCCTATGGTAGGGTTAGCGTGGCGTTATGCGGACGTTGACAGGAGTTCGGAAAAATGATGCAGCGAGCCACGTTTCTTGCCGCGGTTTTATTTGCATTGGGGCTGCCGGGATTTAGTTCCGCCTGGGGGCAGGATGCAAAGCCAGCGGAAACCTATCAGGTCGTCAAGCCACCCGCCTGCACCAACAACAAGGGCGAGACCGTCGGCTTTGTTGAAACGAGCAGGGGCCGGCCTGGCATAGCGGCTGGCATGGCGCGCAGGGATCCAGGCGGCAAACCGGTCGTCATGCGGTCGAACTATTCCGCAACGCCGCCGGTGTTCCAAAGCTTCATCGACCGTCACGAATGCGCCCATCACCAAACCGGTGACGTCGACCGACCGCATCCACCGCGCAACGGCCCCGAGCATCTAATGAATGAGAGCATCAGCGATTGCATCGCGATTCTGCGCCTGCGCGATGAGGAGGGGTATGACAAGGCAGGGTTTGAGAAAGTCGCTGGTGCTTTGCGCAGCGAGATGGAGAAGATCGGTTTTCCCGAGATCAGTATCTCCAGCCGCATCAGCAACATCACCAATTGCTTCAAGCGGCCCGGCACATCGAAGGACTTCGTCAACAAAGTCTTGAAGAGGCGAGGGCTGTTGGAGCAGTGAGCCGCACCGCGCAAATATGGTGCCGCTGGTCGTGCCGCGAGGACCCTTGAAGGTTGCAAAATGCCTGACCGAACTGAAATACGCGACTGCCTGGATGAGGACATCTTAGCGCTGGAGCAACTCTATTCCGATGCATTCCCGGATGAAGATTTATGGCCTCTGGTGCGTGCGCTTGTGGCTCTAGAGTCTGGCGTTCTCTCGCTTGTTGCCGTGGCGGATAACAGCTTGGTGGGGCATGGCATTTTCACGATGTGCGGCATTGACGGGGCTGCCGATCAGGTGGCGCTTCTCGGGCCGCTTGCCGTCACTCCCGACTGGCAGAAACGCGGCATCGGCAGCCAACTCATAAACGATGGTCTGGGGCGACTGAAAATCGATGGTGTCTTGCAAGTCTTTGTATTGGGTGACCCGGCCTACTACGGGCGCTTTGGTTTCAAGCCCGGTGCCAACGTACAGCCGCCATACCCGCTGCCAGTTGAGTGGCGCGAGGCATGGCAATCGATAGATCTGAATACTGGCGATGCGGCGCACCAAGGCACACTCACCGTTCCGCAGCCATGGCAGCGGCCCGAGCTTTGGGGACCGTAGAAGGGTGGTGGTTGAGCTCTTGTTTCGCACGATCTTGCCCCTCCCCATGTCTTCAGGGGGAGGACGCCGCGCCATCGTTTAGACCCGCCTTCAAGGCGCAGCGTTTCCGACATCGCAACACGAGGGGCTAAGCGATTGTGGCGCGGATAGGAGGGGGTGAATCTCTTTTTTTTGCGCCTTCATTCGTCAACACTGCGCAAGCTTTTGTTGAGCAAGATGCCCACCGCGATCTTATTGTGGTCCACAGTTCCTAAAGTCCTGTGGAACTGGCGTTATCCGGCGCCGTACGATTCTCCGTTCCGGAGTGGTGAGCAGCGCAAGCAACGGACACCCCCACCTGGGAATGTCACGATCACTTGGTCCCTGGCGTAGCGGGTGCGGCGCCTCTGTCGATTGCAAACCCGGCCCAAGTGATGACATTCCGTCCGCCCCCCTCGAGGGGGCGGAGCCGCAAGGCGCTTGGGGGAACGAGTCTGACGCGTGAAAATGTATGCTGAAACTATAGAGTGTGTTGACAATGCGTAACGCACAAATTCGTTCGCTGGTATTGGAGCCATGCTGCCCCCTTGATTCATGCTATTGCTGGTGATCGTCGCTGACGATAACTAAAGATACAACTGCATACCGGAGAATATAGGGGATACATTTAGGTTTCTCGGTTGGGAACCGATCTCCAAAAAAAGCAACATGGCAATCATAAGCTTGGATATCGTCGTCTATCCAGCAGTGGACCACTATTCCATATTCCGGTTCACCGGTTCCATCGTATCGCACCCTTGTTCCAGGGGGGATGTACGACCCAAGTGCGCCCATTGGTTTGCCTGCCTCCTGCGTAGGCCCTTCGACTATCACCAAGCCGGGCTCCAGAACCGACTATGAATCATCCATCGTCACTTCTTGAATTCGGTTATCTGACCGAAGCAGATCAGCAATTGCAGCGACCAGTGTCTCGACATCGTCTTGGACGTCGATTTTTCGAAACCAAAGACTTGAGGGCCTGATTATCGGTTTATCGGGCTCAACAAAAACGCGGTGCACTATAGGGCCATCGCCGCTGTCGTCTAAATTAGCGCATCCGATTGCGAGAGTATAACCTCGGTCGTGCTCCACTTGTTGCCAGTATCCCCAATCCTCTGAACATCGGGAGCTAATCTCGTATCCTCTTGAGCAAAGTCCAGCCTTTAGGAAATCTGCAAGTTCGCGGGCAAAGACGCCGGGATTGATGAAGTCCTCGTGCGACTCGTCAAGCTCGGCTGCCGTTGGCTGAAAGATCGCGGTTTTAAATCTGATTGTCGTTATCATATCGGCTCAACAGTCATGGTGGGGCATGCCAGTCATCGCAGACTAAGCAGCAACCATTGAGAAAGCGTTCCGCCGGTCAGCCCGCTGCACGCAAACGACGACTTCGCGTCAGACCCTGCCCTCACTCCGCCGGAGCAGCAACCGGTTTGGGCAGGGTCGTTGGCAGCAGGCTGGCTGCGAGGAAGACGGTGGCGGAGGTTACCGCCAGCAGGTGGAACAGCGCATCGAAACCCCAGTTGGCGTGTATCCAGCCGATCAGAGGCAGGGCCAGAGCCACAACCGTGAAGGTCAGGACGAAGCGGATGCCATAAATCGAGGCGCGCAGTTCGGGCGTTGCGGTCTTGCCGATGATGTAGTCGTTGATCGGCAGTTGCCCGAACGATCCGGTGACGAAGAACAGCGCCACAACAAGCGCCCACCAATCCGTCAAACCCGGCATGATGGCAAAGCATACCGCCTGTAATCCGGCAACGGCGAGGAACATCGTTCGCGGGCCGGCGGTATCGAGAAGATGACCCACCGCGACCTGTGCCAGGGATGCGAATGCGGAGATCAAGAAGACCGCCCAACCGATCATGGTGGCGGTTTCTGCGATGCTGGTGAGGCGTTCTTCGAAGACCTTAGGCAGGGCGAATGTCACCGACTGGAACACGAGCGCCGAGACTCCTGTTGTGAACAGGATGATCATCGTCAGGCGCAGGTAAATCTCGCGATTGCCTTCGGGGAAGTACATCGCCTTGGGTGCCGGTGCGCCTGCTGCCTTCGTTGCGTCGCGGGCGGCTTTGCGAGACTTGGGCTGGTGGATGACCTCATCCCACATGACGGCTAGGTAAATCGCTCCCAGTGCCAGCGAAATCACGCCCGGCCACAGGAAGGCTGAGCGCCATCCGGTTGTGTCGATCATCAAACCGGTCAGCAGGGCTGCTCCGCCAACGCCCAGGTTGCCCCAGATGCCGTTGAAGGCAAGCGCCATACCGGTTCGCTTAGCTCCATCGACGACGAGAGTGAGGCCGACGGGGTGATAGATGGCGGCGAAAATTCCAACGGCTGTCAGGGCGGCCGCCATCTGAACCGGGCCTTGTGCGGCAGAACAGGCAATCGCGGCGAGACCAATACCAATGAAGTAAACGACCATCATGCCTTCGCGGCTCCAGCGGTCGGCAAGCCAGCCTGCGGGAAGTGCAAAGATACCGAATGCGAGGAAGCCGGGTGTCGCGTAGGCGAGCAGTTCGGCATAGGACATTTGCCATTCGAAACGCAGAACCAGGGCTGCGACCGTGGCGAAGACAAGCATCACCAGGTGGTCGAGGAAGTGCCCGATGTTGAGCAGCAGGAAATGGGCCTTGGCCTTGGTCACGCTTAGGTCCTTCGTTTGGTCCTGAATTCAGGGCAGATTGGACTTTAACAGGTCACAGAATTCCAAAGGGGGATTTTCATGTCTAACGCAGATGCCACAGGTTCAGCCATCATAATCCCGGCGATGCGATACCGCGATGCGCCCAGAGCAATCGATTTCCTGTGCGATGCGTTCGGTTTCACGCGGCATCTCGTCGTGCCTGGAGAGGGCGGAATGATCGAGCATGCCCAGCTTACATTCGGCAATGGCATGATCATGCTGGGCTCGGCCCGCGACGACGATTTCGGGAAGAATCTGGTCCAGCCGGACACCGGAACAGCGACCAACACGCAAAGCTGCTACATCATCGTAGAGGACGTCGATGCCCATTGCGAGCGGGCGAGGGCGGCGGGAGCTGAGATCACGTCAGAGCCCGAAGACCAGCACTACGGCGGGCGGCTTTATTCGTGCCGCGATCCCGAAGGCCATGTGTGGAGTTTTGGCAGCTACAATCCGTGGACAGCGGATCACGGGTGAGGTGGTGGCAGTGCAAAACCTGTTTTCTAAGGCCGCCGGTTGCGGGCGACGGCGGCGTGGGCGAGGGCGGCGGTGGTCAGGCTGGACAGGCCAAGGCGGCGGGACAAGAGCTGGAGAAAGCGTTGTTCTTCAGCCCGCAGGACCTCGTCGGAGGCTGCCACCTCGCACGCGAGAACGTAAGCTGTTTCGCGCATATGCTCGGGCAGGGAGGCGGCAATCGAATCCAGCACGTTATCGAGGCCGTTGGTTCCCGACATCAAAAGCCCACAAGCCTGGGCATGGTCTACAAGCGTCGTTGCATCGAAACCGTCGAAGGCTGGAAGCTCCTTGACCACGGTGCCGATCCGCTGCAATTCGGCGTCCGACATCTGGTTGTCGGTCGCCGACATCGTGATCATGGCGTAAATCAATGCTTCCTGCACGGAAAGCTGGCGGGTCATGGAAAACTCCGTTGCTTGGGTGGGCTGAACCATATCTAACGGCCCGGTGCTGCCATTCAAGGGTCAAGTCTCCGGGAATATTTGGGTTGCATGGCCACAATTTACGAGCGTGGCACCACTGTGCGTTGACGCAATGGCAGCCAAGCAACTAGTTTCGCGCCCAATCGTTCCTCAACTCTAGATTTCCTGAAAGCAACCATGTCACTCGAGCTTGACCCTGAACTTCTCGCAGCTACCGGCACCGCCAAGGCGTGGCCCTTCGAAGAGGCACGCCGACTGATCAAGCGGCTTGATCGGCTGAAAGACGGGGCAGACAAGACGGTCATCTTCGAGACTGGCTATGGCCCCTCTGGGTTGCCGCATATCGGCACGTTCGGCGAGGTGGCGCGCACGTCGATGGTGCGCCACGCGTTCGAAGTGCTGACCGAGGGCCAGCGTAAGACGCGGCTGATCTGCTTTTCGGACGACATGGACGGGCTGCGCAAAGTGCCAACGAACGTGCCCAACCAGGAGATGCTGCAGAAGCACCTGGAAAAGCCGTTGTCGCGGGTGCCCGATCCGTTCGGAGATGAGTACCCAAGCTTTGCGGCACATAATAACGCGCGGCTGAAGGGGTTTCTCGACCGGTTCGGATTCGAATACGAATTCTTCTCGGCAACCGATTGCTATACCTCAGGCATGATGGACGAGACGCTCCTGCGCATGCTCGAAGTCTACGATAAGGTGCTGGACATCATCCTGCCGACGCTGGGGCCGGAGCGGCGCGCCACCTATTCGCCATTCCTGCCGGTCTGCCCGCGCACCGGCAAAGTGCTGCAAGTGCCGACAATCGAGCGGCATCCAGGCCGGGGCACGGTGGTCTATGAAGATCCCGAAACCGGTGAAAGGATAGAGACCAAGGTCACCGGCGGGGCTGTCAAATGTCAGTGGAAGGCCGACTGGGCAATGCGCTGGACGGCTCTTGGCGTCGATTACGAAATGGCCGGCAAGGACCTGATCGACTCGGTCAATCTGTCCTCCAAGATCTGCCGGGCGCTCGGCGGCACGCCGCCGGAAGGGTTCAACTACGAACTGTTCCTGGATGAAAACGGCGAGAAGATTTCAAAATCCAAAGGCAATGGCCTGACGATTGAGGACTGGCTCAAGTATGCCAGCCCGGAAAGCCTCAGCCTTTACATGTTCCAGAAGCCGAAGACGGCCAAACGGCTGTTTTTCGACGTGATTCCGCGCGCGGTCGATGAGTACTTCCAGCACGTCAACGCTTACCCCAAGGGCGAGGCCAAGCAAAAGCTCGACAGCCCGGCCTGGCACATTCACGGCGGTGCGCCACCAAGTGACACTCTGCCAATAACGTTTGCCTTGTTGCTGAACCTAGTGTCGGCGTCGAACGCGCATGACAGTTCGATTTTGTGGGGCTTCATCCGTCGGCTTGCACCAGATGCATCGCCTGAGACGCACCCCAAGCTCGATGAGTTGGTCGGCTATGCGATCCGCTATTACGAAGACTTCGTGGCGCCGACAAAGTCGTTTAGGACGCCAACCGATCAGGAACGGCAGGCGCTTGAAGCGCTTGATGCCGAACTGGCAGATGCGCCGGCCGATGCCAGCGCTGCTGATTTGCAGAACATCGTTTTTGAATCCGGCAAGGCCAACGGGTACACAAAGGAAAACCTGCGCGAGTGGTTCAAGGCGATTTATGAGGTATTGCTGGGTTCAAGCCAGGGGCCACGTTTTGGCTCGTTCATCGAGTTATACGGTGTCGAGAACACGCGTGGCCTGATTGCCAAAGGGCTGAAGGGCGAATTGGCGAGTGGCTCAAGAGCGGCTTAGCCGGATCAAAAAAAGTGTTTTCGTCATCCTCGACCTCGTGCGCTGGAGGTGAGCGAGTGTCGAGGATCCAGGAGAGGAGCGCCGGAGGCTCTGATTATTCTTTCGTGTCTACGACGAGTCTTGCGCTGGGTCCCCGACCTGCGACATGCCTGCGGCATGCTTGGTGGAGAATGACGAAGGGTTGTGTGAAGGTTAGCTAGGAGTCGCATTTTTGCGGAACGGCAAGCGCATCAGCGTCATCATTCCCGCACTCAACGAGGAAGACGCGATCGGTAAGGTGATCGCCGAAATCCCCGAGTGGGTGGATCGGGTCATTGTCGCCGACAACGGTTCGAAGGACCGCACAGGCGATGTGGCGATGGCTGCCGGGGCGCTTGTGGTGCGCGAGGACGAGCCGGGATATGGCGCCGCCTGCCTTGCTGGAATTTCCGCGCTGCCGGAAACCGACATCGTCGTGTTCCTCGATGGAGACTACTCCGACTATCCAGCCGACATGGCGCTGCTGGTTGATCCTATCGTCGATGACGCCGCTGACATGGTCATCGGGTCGCGCGTCCTGGGTGGTGCGGAGCGGGGTTCACTGACACCGCAGCAGGTCTTCGGCAACTGGCTTGCGACGCGACTGATCCGGATGGTGTGGGGGACGAGCTATTCCGATCTTGGCCCGTTTCGCGCCATTCGCCGGGAAGCCCTGCAAGGGCTGGGGATGGCGGACCGGGACTACGGCTGGACAGTTGAAATGCAGGTCAAGGCCGCGAAGGCCGGGCTGAGATGCGAAGAGGTACCCGTGCGGTACCGCAAGCGGATCGGCGTCTCGAAGGTCTCGGGCACGATCAAGGGCACCGTCAAGGCGGGCATCAAGATCCTGTCGGTGATCGGCTGGCACGCTCTTGCCGGGCAACACAAAACCTCCATTCGGGCCAATTGACCCGCGGCTGCGGAACGCTTATCTGAGGCGTCATGAGCAAACTCGATATCGTCACCATTCCCGATCCAATCCTGCGGACGTCTTCGACCCAGATCGAGCGCGTCGATGATGAGGTGCGCCGGCTGATGGACGACATGCTGGAGACGATGTACGACGCGCCGGGCATTGGGCTGGCCGCGGTCCAGGTCGGGGTGCCCAAGCGGTTGATCGTGCTCGATGTATCTGATGATGAAGACAACCCCAACCCGTTGTTCATGGCCAACCCGGAAATCGTCAGACTGGGCGAGGAGACGCGCCTGCACGAGGAGGGCTGCCTTTCGATACCGGGCATCCACGTCGACATCGAGCGCCCGGCTGATGTAACCGTGCGTTACGTCGACCGGGATGGAGCCGAGCAGGAGCTGACCACCGATGGGCTACTGGCCACCGCCATCCAGCACGAAGTCGACCATCTGGACGGCAAGTTGATCATCGATTTCATGTCCCGACTGAAGCGCGACGTAGTGATCCGCAAGTTCAAGAAGCAGGTACGGGCGTAACGAAAGGTCGGTTTGCGGGAAGTAGGTCCTTCGTGAGGCCCAGCGGCAACCAGATTTCAAGCCACATTCACAAGGAACCACCCAATGCGCATCATCTTCATGGGGACGCCTGAATTTTCCGTGGCGGCATTGGCGGAACTGATCAACGCCGGCCATGACATCGCCGCCGTTTATACGCAGCCACCGCGCCCGGCCGGACGGGGGATGGCTGAGCGTCCCTCGCCGGTGCACGCATTTGCTATTGAGCAGGGGCTTGATGTGCGTCACCCCAAGAGCCTCAAAGGGGCCGATGAACAAGAGGCCTTTCGTGCACTTGATGCCGATGCAGCGGTGGTTGTTGCCTACGGGCTGATCCTGCCGAAAGCGATCCTGCAAGCGCCTCGCGAGGGATGCTTCAATATTCACGCATCCCATTTGCCGCGTTGGCGGGGAGCGGCCCCAATCCAGCGGGCGATCATGGCTGGCGATACTTCGACCGCCGTAATGATTATGCGCATGGAAGAAGGACTGGATACAGGCCCTGTCTGCCTGGGAGAAATGCTACCCATCGGACCGGATATGACAGCCTCACAGTTGCATGATGGGCTGAGTGAGGCAGGTGCGGGCCTCATCGTGCGTGCGCTGGCTGCGTTGGAGCGCGGTTCGCTCAATGCCACGCCGCAACCTGTCGAGGGGGTATCGTACGCCGCCAAGATTGAGAAGGCGGAAGCCAGAATTGATTTCCGTGAGGCGGCGGCAGACGTTCACAACAAGATCCGTGGACTATCGCCATTTCCGGGCGCCTGGTTTGAAATCGAGGTGGGAGAAAAGCGCGAGCGAGTGAAGGCGCTGATGTCCCGCCAAGCTGAGACTGACAAGTCTGGCGCTGCGGGCGAAGTGCTAGAGGCAAACGGGCGGTTGATCATCGCCTGCGGTTCTGGGGCCGTTGAATTGTTGAATGTTCAACGAGCCGGCAAGAAGGCCTGCAGCGCGGCTGATTTCCTACGCGGATGTGCAATTGAGCCTGGAACGGTGTTGCCGTTCGAGTGAGTGAGCCTACGGCCCTCTTCTCCTGGATCCCCAATGCCCGATCGCCTGCGGCTCACGGGAATGAGGATGACGAGAGTGGGGCGTTAAGCATGCTGGAAAAGGTGCCAGCACCCATTTGAGCGATGCTGTAATCTCCATATTCAGCAATGTTTTGCCTTGGAGAGCTCTAACCATGTCTAAGCTTTTGACTGCCGCTGTTGCCATCGCCGCCGTGTGCGCTGCTTCACTCGCCCATGCCCGGGATGGTCGAACGACCCGCATCGAGCCGCGCCCGTTTTACGGTGCGACCGTTACCATCGAAGCTGGTGTGCGCGTGTTCCGGCCGATGCCGCCAACAAAGCACATCATCGTCAATCCGCATGGTTCGACGCCGCTCTCGCTGGGGTTCAACGAGACCAACGTCTACAAGAAAAGCTACAACTACCATGCCCATGACCATGAGCACTCAGGCGGCTCGAGCGGTTATCGCGGCAGCGGCTACTATGCTCCCGGCCGGATTGGCGTCGGTCACTGAGACGCCCAATTTGAGACGTCGGTCATTGTGACCGGGGCCAGCAGGCGGACATCATGGCTCGCATAAACGCTGCGGCAACAGTGGGCGAAGGCGTTGAGATGGCTTAAGCAACGGGGTAGGTAGGGTGGCTGAGATTCGTGTCTCAGCATTCTCCTCCCCATTGCCGGAGCCCGACCTTTCGCCCATGCCGAGATACCGCATCACCATTGAATACGACGGCACCTCATTCGTCGGCTGGCAAACCCAGATCGGCGGCGATGCCGTGCAGGATCATATCGAGCGGGCGATCAAGGGCGCTGCGGGAGAAACCGTCGATGTCAAAGGCGCCGGGCGAACCGACTCAGGCGTTCATGCGACGGGGCAGGTGGCGCATTTCGATTTGTCGAAAACCTGGGATCCGTTCCGCCTTCGCGAAGCGCTGAATTTCCACCTAAAGCCTGCGCCTGTCGCCGTCATCAAGGCGGAGGAAGCCGCCGACGAATTCGACGCGCGATTTTCTGCGACGGCTCGACATTACCTTTACCGGGTTCTCAATCGCAGGGCACCGGCTGTGCTGGAGCGGGACCGCGTCTGGTGGGTTCCAGCAGAACTCGATGCCGAGGCCATGCATCATGCTGCGCAGTGTCTTGTCGGACACCATGACTTCACGACGTTCCGCGCGGTCGGCTGCCAGGCCAACTCTCCAATGCGCACGCTCGATACATTGGACGTGGCGCGCTACGGCCAGGAGGTCCATATCACCGCGTCGGCGCGATCATTCCTGCACAATCAGGTGCGCTCACTGGTCGGTTCGCTGAAGCTGGTCGGGAGGGGCAAGTGGTCTGCGCGAGATCTTCGCCAAGCCCTTGAAGCTTGCGACCGGAAGGCCTGCGGACCGGTTGCCCCGTCTGCTGGCCTTTATTTGGTGAAGGTGGACTACCCGGACGGTGCTTAAGTGTGGCGATGGTCAACTGACCATCGAGAGGAATTCCTGACGCGTCATGGCGTTGTCGCGGAAGACCCCCAGCATGCGGCTGGTGGTCAGCTTTGTGCCCGGCTTGTGCACCCCGCGCGTTGTCATGCAATGGTGCTCGGCCTTGATCACGACGGCGACGCCCTGTGGCTTCAGGACCTCGTTGATTACATTGGCGATCTGGGCGGTCATCTTCTCCTGGATCTGAAGCCGCTTGGCGAACACGTCGACGACGCGCGCCAGCTTGGAAATGCCCACCACGCGACCATTGGGAATATAACCGACCCAGGCTTCGCCGATAATCGGCGCCATGTGATGTTCGCAATGGCTTTCGAAGCGAATTCCCTGAAGCGCGATCATCTCGTCGTAGCCTTCGATTTCCTCGAAAGTGCGCTGCAGGATTTCTTCGGGATCCTGGCCGTAGCCACGGAAATACTGCTCATAAGCCCTGGCAACACGCGCAGGCGTATCAAGTAGACCCTGGCGCGAGGTGTCCTCACCTGCCCACCTCAGAAGCGTTTCGATGGCTTGTTCGGCCTGCTCGCGCGAAGGGCGATCGGCTTGTTGGGGGGCGGTTGCGCCCTTTTTTGCTTTGTTGATTTTGTTGCTCACTGATCGGTCCAGGATCTGGGTGTTATATTCGTTGTTTTGCCACCCTTGCAGGCAGCAAAACCAGTCGAAATCA
Source organism: Alphaproteobacteria bacterium (assembly GCA_022600345.1). Taxonomy (GTDB): domain Bacteria; phylum Pseudomonadota; class Alphaproteobacteria; order Rhizobiales; family Hyphomicrobiaceae; genus Filomicrobium. The sequence continues at coordinate 22,105 of JAHZKP010000044.1, forward strand.
TTCTACACAACTGTGGCGCATCAATCTGTACGTGGTTGGCAGCCCGTCAGATCGCCTGCCGGTTGGCCGGTCATCCTCACAGGGGATGCGGGCGTCACGCGGAAGCGACGGGCTCGCCCAGTTCGTTGACGAACGCGATGCGCATCATGTTTGTGGTGCCCGATTGGCCAAGCGGAACGCCGCCGGTGACAAGGATGCCTTCTCCAGGTTGCACGAACCCGTTATCGAAGGCTGTCCGGCAGGCCAGCCGCACCATTTGCGTTACCGAAGTCGGATTGGAATCCAGGACGATCGAGTGCAATCCCCAAACGACCGCCAACCGGTTGGCGGTGTCGACGATCGGGGTCAGTCCGAGGACCGGCAGACTGGGTCGCTCGCGGGCAACGCGCAGCGCTGTTGAGCCGGTCTCGGTGTAGCAGACAATTGCCGCCAGTTTCACCGTATCGGCGATGGCGTGGGCGGCAGCGGAAATGGCATCGGCCGCAGTTGGCAATGGCTGGGTTTCCCAGGCGTGCAGAATCGCCTCGTAGCCCTTGTCGTTTTCAACTTCAACGGCAATCCGGTTCATCATGTCGATGGCTTCAACGGGGTATTTTCCGACCGCTGATTCGGCTGACAGCATGACGGCATCGGCGCCTTCGAAGACCGCAGTGGCGACATCAGAGACCTCGGCGCGTGTGGGTACCGGGCTGGTGATCATGCTTTCCAGCATCTGGGTTGCAACAACCACCGGTTTGCCGGCCGCCCGCGATTTTCGCGTGATCTTCTTTTGCAGTCCGGGAACCTTTTCAATCGGCATCTCGACGCCAAGATCGCCTCGCGCCACCATGAAGCCGTCGGCCGCAGCGATGATGGCGTTCAGGTCATCGATGGCCTGGGGCTTTTCAACCTTGACCATGATCGCGGCGCGGTCACCGATGATGTCGCGCGCCTCCGTCACGTCCTGGCCGCGCTGCACGAACGAAAGCGCAATCCAGTCGACGTTGATGCTCAAGAGGAAATCCAGGTCCTTGCGGTCCTTATCGGTCAACGGGCTGACCGGCAATAACGTGTCGGGCAGACTGATGCCCTTGCGGCTGGCGAGCGGCCCACCCACTTCGACACCGGCGACAATGGTCTGGCCGGCCGTTTGCTTGACACGCATGCGCAATTTGCCGTCATCGAGCAGCAGCGTATCGCCAGGCTTCACGGCCTCGAAGATTTGCGGGTGGGGAAGGAAGACCCTGTGCGAACTGCCCTCAGCCTCGTTGCGATCGAATGTAAAGTCGGTGCCGGGGGTGACGGTAGCGCGTTCGCCTGCGAAATTTCCAAGCCGGAACTTTGGACCTTGAAGGTCGCCCAAAATACCGATCGGGTGGCGGAGCCGGTTCGAAATCCCGCGGACCCGGGCATGCAGTTCGCCGGCCAGTTCGTGGCTGGAATGACTCATGTTGATGCGAAACACATCGACGCCTGCTTCAAACAGCTTTTCCAGCATTTCTTCCGACTGCGAGGCCGGGCCGATCGTGGCCACCAGTTTCACCCGCCGATTGCGTCTCATAGTCAGCCGCCCCCTTGTTTGTCAGGCTCGGACAGACGGATCGTCCATTGTTTCGATCCGCCCGTGTCAACTTCCATAAAGCCTTCGCTCTGATAGCCATTGGCGTCGCAATCGCCAACGCCCCTGTTCACGAAAGCTGTGCTCTTGGTGCAAAGCTGCGTTTCGCCGCTCCATCCGCCGCCCTGATCGTAGTCGACGGCGCGGACGTAGATCATGCGGCTGGGCAACTCGCCGCGAAGCAGTACTTCGCAGGTGTTCGATGCGATCGTCCACCAGCCCTCGGTTGCCGGCTGGCCGTTGGCCTCGTCATAGCCGATGGCAACGCCGATGCGGCTTGCCGTGTCGTTGCACAATTTCAGATCGGCGTGCGCTGGCGTGGCCATTGCGGCTGCCAGAAGCAGGCTTGCCCATGCTGTTGCGATGGTGGTTGTCGAAACGAACGTCCGATTGCTGGCGCTGCTGACCGTGTCGCGTTCTTTACGTCGAGTGTCGCTTGGCAATCCAACTCTTCCCATTTTGTTTTGGCAGTCGTAATGCTGGCTGGCAGTCAGATGGCTGGTTGTTGGCAGGCTGTTGATAGTCTACACCGCCGAACGCTCCCAGGGCGACACCTTACGGGTCGACCAGTATCACTCTAAGATCGTTGACGTTGGTTTGTGTCGGACCGGGCATTATCAAATCGCCTATCTTGGCAAAGAAGCCGGTTGAGTCGTTATTGCGCAAATATGTGGCAGCATCCGCACCGGCCGACCTGGCTCGTGAGAGGGTGTCGGGCAAGACCACGGCTCCTGCGGGGTCATCGGCATTGCCAACCCCGCCGTCAGTGCCATCGGTGTCGCAGGCAATGGCATAGACTTTGTCGGCCCCGCCCAGTGCAATGGCCATACCCAGGGCGTACTCCTGATTTGGTCCGCCCCTTCCCTCGCCAGATACCGTCACCGTCAACTCGCCCCCCGACATCAGCGCAACCCGTTCGCCGCGCACCTTGGCATTGAGCGCCATCGAGGCATGGAATTTTGCCACGTCGCGGGCCTCGCCTTCAAGCGAGTCGCCTAATATGTCGACGCGATAACCAGCCTCACGCGCAAGCTTTGCAGCAGCCTCCAGTGACGCCATCGGCCGGGCGACCAGTTCAAACCTGGAGTTTGCCAATTCGGCGCTGCCTGGATCGGGCGTTTCGTTTGCTTTGTCGTTGAGGGCTCGTGCGATCTGTTCGATGGGGGTAATCGCGTAGCGCTGAAGAATGGCGCGGGCATCGGCAAGCGTGGTCGTATCACCGACTGTCGGGCCCGATCCAATGGCGTCGGGGGTGTCGTGGGGGACGTCGGAGATCGCCAGGGTCAGCATCTCAGTTCCCGCCGCGGCGGCTGAAAGGCGGCCGCCCTTGATACGAGAGAGATGCTTGCGCACGCAGTTCATTTCTGAAATCCGCGCGCCCGACTTCAAGAGCTGACGCGTCAATTGCTGCTTCATGTCGAATGTCACCCCATCGACCGGGGCTGCCCACAGGGCCGAGGCGCCACCTGACAAGAGGCACAAGACGAGATCGCCGGGGCCGGCCGCGCCGGCCGCCTCGATGGCGCGGCGGGCACCCGTGACCGAGTTCTCGTCGGGTACGGGGTGGCCGGCTTCAATGACTTCGATAATTTCGGTTGGCAAGCTGAAGCCATGGCGGGTTGTCACGAAGCCGCTAATCCGGTCGGCCTGCCCTGTGGCGATGTAATGGCGCTCGGTGGCCTGCGCCATGGCAGCCGATGCCTTGCCTGCGCCCAGGACCAACAATCTGCCGTGAACAGGAATGTCGGGAAGGCAAGGTGGAAGGCATGTCGAAGGATGGGCGGCCGAAACGGCTGCCTCGAATAGCTTCACGAGCAGTGCCCGCGCATCGGGGGGTGCGGTCGTCATTCGCGCCTCGTACTTTGGTCTGATCCCGCCAGTTGTGTGATCTGCGGTGAAGTCGGCTGACAGGTCAAGCGATTATGACGGCCAAAATGCCGCAACTTGGATTGCGCACGCAGTCACGACGACTGGTGTTGGAGGCTTGAGGTGACTACATATCTGATGATGACGATGGGATCGATGAACTGGCGCCCCGATCCGCCCTCTCGATCCAAGGCAAACATCAGCTAACGAATCGGCTTGAAACAAGAGGTGACCTGAATGACCGATAGCTCGGTGCCGCAAATTGACAAAGCAACACAGACCGAACTGGAAGCCGCAGCCTTTCGGCGGCTTGTCGAACATCTGCGCGAACGCAGCGATGTCCAGAACATCGACATGATGAACCTCGCCGGCTTCTGCCGCAACTGCCTTTCAAACTGGTACAAGGATGCGGCAGCCGAAAAGGGCATAGAGCTTGATAAGGCGCAGTCGCGCGAGATCATTTACGGCGAACCATACGCCCAGTGGCAATCGAAATACCAAAAAGAGGCTAGTTCAGATCAACTCGAAAGCTTCGAGATCAACCGGCCCAAGGATCACTGACGAAGGGGCAGGCGGACAGACCGGCGACGTCGGCCTTGTCGTAAGTGCCGGCGGGCAACACCGCCAAAGGCAAAACCCTGCGGGAAGCACAAGCAGGCCAATAAAGGTCTGGATGAAATTGCTGGCTGGCTTGAAGGGCCCGGTTGCAGGGGCTAGCCTTCGGTCTTGAAATCGTGCCGGAGGAAGAAAAGATTCTCCGGCGGTATGGCTTGGGTTGCGGCAGCAGACAGCGCTCAGCGACCCAGGCAATCCGTGTGTACTGCGTTCTCCCGAAATTTCAGTTTTTACAAAGTTGACTAAAGGAGTTGGCCCATGACCTCGCTTCAGGCCTCGACGCAGGCACAACTGCGCCAGTTTATCGAGCAAATCGAACGGCTGGAGGAAGAAAAAAAGGCGATCGGCTCTGACATCAAGGATAAGTTCGCCGAAGCCAAGGCGATTGGTTTCGACGTCAAGGCGATGCGCAAGATCATCCAGTTGCGCAAGAAGTCGCAAGATGAGCGCCAGGAAGAAGAAGGTATCCTGGAAGTCTATATGCACGCGCTGGGCATGCTGATCGATCCGCCCGAAGAAGCTGCCGTCAACGCCTTCATGGAAGCTGCCGAATAACCCAACCTCGATTGGCCGGGCGGCTTGTGAGGGCACGCCGGGCAATCGTTGGCGTTATCTGTTGTTTGCTGATCGGTAAGGGGCGGACGCTGGTCGCGCTTACGTGCTGGAGAATTCCGAATCGTGCGGGGGAGCGTCTTCTACCGGGTCCCGGCGGTCGTCGCGCCCGCCATCCGCACACGCCGGCAGAATGGCGTTTCCGTGTTCATCGATGGCATTTTGCCTGCCCCACTCGAACAGCGCTTCAAGAACGGGCTGCAAGGTCCTGCCCTTATCGGACAGGCTGTATTCCACGCGCGGGGGCACTTCGGCAAACACAATCCTGTCGATCAATTGGTCGGCCTCCAGGTCGCGCAACTGGCGCGTCAGGGTGCGCTGGCTGGCTTTGGGGAACATTCGCCGCAGTTCGCCGTAGCGGCAAGTGCCTCGGGTTAGACAGCACAATATGCTGGCCTTCCACTTGCCACCGATATTGCCCATGGCAGCTTCAATGGGGCAGTCATTCAAGGCCGCCGGGCGCTCGTTGCGCATGTAAGTCCCCTTCCTGCCAATAGGCACATTCCTGACCGTAAGGCACGCGACTGTGCCTTCTTGTGACTGACCTAACAGCTATGCATGAGTGTTGTCCCAAACAGGAGGATACCCATGCAACCACTTTCTGCTGAGCTTTACTGGCTGACCCTTACCGCTGTTGCGACCGCTTTCATGTGGCTTCCCTATACGCTGCAGTTCATCGGGCAGCTCGGCCCCGTCGGGGCTATCGTGGATCCCAATCACGATGCTCCCCTGGAGCCCATGTGGGCCCAGCGCGCCAAGCGGGCGCATGCGAATGCCGTTGAAAACCTGGTTATTTTCGCGCCTCTTGCCATTGCCGTTCACATTACCGGGGCCGGCACCGAGATGACCGCACTGGCGGCAATGGTCTACTTCTTTGCGCGGATTGGGCACTTCATCGTGTACTGGATGGGATTGCCGGTTATTCGCACGTTGCTGTTCGCTGGTGGATTTGTATGCCAGCTCGTTCTGGCGGCTGCGTTGCTGGCGTAGCTGGTGCACCAAGCGGTCAAAGATCCGAACTGCCACGTAATTGGTTCGACCAACCGATCAATCATAGGCACGGCCGCGGGACCATTTGGTTCCCGCGGAATTTTCAAAAAACGTGATCGCAGCCAACCTGGACAGGTCGCCTGATAAGAACTACTTTGTTGCCGGATAGGTTTCTATCAGGCTCACTTATGATAAATGTCACTCTTAAACAATTGCGCTACTTCGATGCCCTATCGCGTGAACTGCATTTCGGGCGGGCCGCCGAAGCCTGCTCGGTGACCCAGCCGGCGTTGTCGATGCAGATCCAGGAGTTCGAACAGAACCTGCAATTGAGCCTGATTGAGCGAACCCGGTCCGGAGTGCAATTGACACCAGTCGGACAAGAGGTGGCGCGCAGGGCGGCCGAGATCCTGAGTGAGACGCGCGATCTGATCGATCTGTCACGGCAGGGCGAAACGGTTCTTGCCGGTGGGCTGCGGCTTGGCATCATTCCCTCCGTCGCACCATACGTATTGCCGCCACTGCTGCCGCTTTTGAGGTCGCAATATCCCGATCTCGAATTGGCCTTGAGGGAAACGCAAACGCATACCCTGGTGCAGGAATTGGCGGATGGAAAGCTTGATGTTTTGCTGCTGGCTCTGCCGCTGAAGAATTCCGATGTAGAGGTTGAAGAACTGTTTGAGGACCGGTTCGTGCTGGCGCTGTCAGGTGGCCGGGAGATTTCCGAGGACGTCCGCGCGACGCCGGAGTTCGTCGAGCATGAGCGGTTGTTGCTGCTCGAAGAAGGCCATTGCCTGCGCGACCAGGCGCTGACGTATTGCGAATTGCAGCAAGTCAACAAGCTCAACACGTTTGGTGCCTCCAGCTTGTCAACCATCGTTGAGCTGGTTGCTGCCGGGCAGGGCATCACGCTGCTGCCGGAGATTTCAATCGGGGTCGAGCAGCGCGGGCGCAATCTAAATCTTATGCGGTTTGCAGAACCTGAGCCGATGCGGACATTGGGCCTGGTGTGGCGCAAGACCTCGCCGCGAACATCGGACTTCAAGGAGTTGGCCCGACTGGTGCGGGAAGCCGGCGAGCCGCTGATTGCCGGTGCCCGCGAGAACGTTTCTCCAAACGCGTCCTGATACCGCGCCAGGGTAGATTGCAGCCCTGATCGGCGCGCAGTTAGCGAATCGACGTCTGAACGCTGCGGCTGGAAAGTCCGCTATTGTCGGCGACAGCGCCGGGAACCCTGGCCGATTCGAGTGGCGAGAGAATTGCCTTACCTGTGAATTGCTGCGTCCACATCAATTCGGCCAACTGCTGTCTGGCCGTGAACCGCATCGGCAATGTGACGCTTTCCTCGCCGAGCAGATCGAGTGTGGCGGCAACGTCGGGATGCTGCATCCGGGCCAGGGCAGGATCGTCGGCGGATGCGGAAGAAGTCAACATCGGGGCCAGCGGGAAGGGACGATAGAACAACTCATCGGGGTGTTCTTCGTCATAGGCAGGTGCAGCGATGAAGCCGTTCGACCAGCCGGCCATTTCAGCCTCGCTAATGGGTCTGTTCGCTTCGTCCGACGGCCGGTTGGCGGTGACCAGTTGCTGGCGATCGAGACCAAGGCGGGATTCTGTCGAACCCTGCGAGGCCGTCGTTGCGTTCGCCTGATCTGTTGCGGCTAACCCCTGTTGAGTGGGCCGATCGTCAGGAAGACGCGCGGCTTTTGCAGCCGGTCTTGCAGGTCGTGAAAAGAACGAGCCGCCCAATGAGGCCAGCGCGAACAGGTCGGCCAACTGGCTGCGATCTTTGCTGGTCGGGGCCGGCTTGCTTGTCTTGGCAGCCATGGGCTTGCCCAGTGGTGTCCGGCCGGGGGGCGTCGCGCGCTCAGCCTTGCTCATGAGCCGGGCCGGCCGGGCAATAGGGCGGGGGGCTGGTGGGACCAATGGCGTCAATGATGCAACCTGGAATTTGCGTGGCGCGGGCTTCGTCTCAACTGGTGGCAGCTTGGGGCGCTTTGTGAATACGCGGGTATCCCAACCGCCAGCAACCAGGGTCGGCTTGGGCGCGACAGGCTGTGAGCGGAAGGCGTGGAAGGAAGCAAGCTGGCCTGCCAGCTTCTTGTGCCGTGCGCGCGCGGTGCGGACATCTTTTTTCGAGATGCGCCGTCCGTCGGAGGGGACGTGGCGTGTTTTGCCATTGGGAAACAGCAGCGCCAATTCATAGCGTGGCATGCGCGGCCAATGACGGGTTCGGCCGGTATCGATGTGGACGAAGGGGATTGCAGATGTCGGGTAGTAACCGACGCCGCCGCGCTCGCGGATCAGAGCAGAGTAGCGCAGTCTCTTGACCGGCACATCGGGGAAATGGATATCCATTGCCTTGCCCAGGATGTGGCGGCTTTTCTTGGCCTGCCCGCCGCGGGTCTTGCGCAACATTCTATTGGTCTTCGGCGAGCGATAACCCGAAATGATGTGGGTGGGTTCGCGGGTGCCAAGCTCGGTTCGGATTTCCCAGAGGAGGTCGATCAGCCTGGGGTCCATCTTGGTGGCCTCGTTCTGCCGCCAGTCGCGCAGGATCCAGTTGATCTTCTTCATGGCTGAGGGAATGCGCTTGCCATTACGCATGTAGACGATATCCAAGGTTTCCTTGTTATGGATATTGTAAAGCGCGATGCGGCGCTCATTATCGCGGCCCGCAGTGGAGCTGTCAGCTCCCATCCAGAAGGACAGTGCCAAGCCAAGAGCAAATACGCTCATGAGCCCGGCGGCTGATTGGCCGATACCGATGCGCAATTGTTCACCCGTTCTTCGTCGTTTGGGCAGTTCCCCCGGCAGGCACCGCCCCCCGTTCATCGATCCTTAGGGATATCAGGAAACCCTTAAAGGTCGGTGAGACTCAGTTTGTCTGTGAATTATGGGGCGCGAGCATGGCGGCAGTCGTTGAGGCAGCGCAAATAGATAACGGCCCCGATGTCGCACCGGGGCCGTTGTAGCTTTTTTCGCTCGCGGGCCATTCCGGCATTCTGCCGGGCCCTAAGCGGGTGCGGCGCTCGCGCCGGGGCTGCCGTCGCAGCCCGGACCCCGTTCATCCAAAATGAACTTGGTCTAGCAGGCTGTTGAAGAACTCAGTGAGGTCGCGATGCGAGACGAAATTGGCTGCCGGCAAGACGCGTCCGGTGCAGGTGTGGTGGATCCCACGGCAAACCGGCGCAACGCAGTCCGGCAGTCAATTTCGCCGCATCCCC
>JAHZKP010000001.1 GCA_022600345.1 Alphaproteobacteria bacterium
AAAGTGCGGTGTCCCAAGGGGATGCGGCGAAATTGACTGCCGGACTGCGTTGCGCCGGTTTGCCGTGGGGTCCACCACGCCTGCACCGGACGCGTCTTGCCGGCAGCCAATTTCGTCTCGCATCGCGACCTCACTGAGTTTTTCAACAGCCTGCTAGAGCGGTTCAGTGCATTTTCATGCATTCAGGCTTTATCGCAGCCCTCTACTTGCAGGGGGCGAGCGCTTGACACGGAACACGACCAACATTGTCGTCGAAGACACCCTTCCAACATTCAATCTGCGTGCTTATGATGACCGCCGAGGCGGTTGTTTCAAGCAGTGTGTGAACTGAGGCTTGCCTTTGTTCGCAGACCTCTGGGGGTACCCCAGGGATAGACATTCTAGCTTTGACATGACCCGGCCCGACGGGCTGTAGGCCCCGCCTACGTCCCGTCGAGCTCAACACGGCCACGCGTTGGGGCAACCGCCCATGCTATCCAAGATCCAGGCGACCAAATGAAAGCAGAAGAACGCCTGGCGCGGAACCTCGCCGCGAAGCTCCTTTCAGGTCCCTGGACCCAGAATGAGTTGCGCGAGCGGCTGGCCGAGTCTTTCGGACCGACTTATTTGCCGGCAGCCCAACAGGCGATTACTCGCAGGCTTATCGCCCGTCATCAGCAACCCTATCCACCCTCGCCAGGACGGCTTTGCAAGCTACTCATGCAAGAGCCCGGCTTTCGCGAGCTCGCCCAGCGATTCCTGACGGGTGGATCGCGGATGCGAATTGAGCTTGACGCTCCGCACTTCAGTCCCGCGCATCCTTTTCAATCGCTTGATATTCCCAGGTTGACGACAACGGGGGCACTCGCCAACTGGCTGGAAATTCCACTCGACGAATTGTTGTGGCTGGCAAATTCACGGCGGCGCAGCGACATCAATGAGGACAGCGAGAAGAACGATCCCAAGAGGTTCGAGCACTACACCTACACCTTCGTTCCCAAACCGGCCGGACCTCCTCGGCTGATTGAAGCCCCCAAGCCAAGAACGAAGAGCATTCAGCGGCGCATTCTGTCGGACATCCTCAGCCGCGTTCCTGTCCACGATTGCGCGCATGGTTTCGTTACTGGACGGTCGTGCCTCAGCGGGGCACAGGTTCATGCTGGCGAAGCCTTGGTGCTGACGGCGGACCTTCAGGATTTTTTTCTGAATACGCCCATTAATCGGGTGCATGGCCTGTTTCGAAGCCTGGGCTATCCGTTGGCGGTTGCTCGGCTGCTAACGGCGCTGTGCTCGTCGGCTGTCCCCGCATATGTCTTCAAAGCGCTTTGCGGCGGAGAGCGATATTCCTGGCAGCAGCGCAACGCTTTTCAGTCACCGCACCTTGCACAAGGCGCGCCGACTTCGCCAGCCTTGTCGAACCTTGTTGCTTACCGGCTCGACGTTCGTCTTGCCGGGTTGGCGCGTTCCTATGGTGCCCGCTACACGCGCTACGCCGACGACCTTGCGTTCTCAGGAGACGCAAGCTTTGCTGGCAGATGGGGATCACTTCTGTCAGTTGCCCGCAATGTGATCAGCCAGGAGGGCTATTCGATCAACCCACGTAAAACGCGGGTGATGGCCGACACAGGGCGCCAGGAAGTGACCGGAGTCATCATCAACCAGCACCTCAACATTGCACGCGAAGACTATGACAAGCTGAAAGCCATCCTATTCAACTGCGTGAAACATGGACCGGAAAGTCAGAACCGGGATGAGCACTCGGACTTCCGCGCGCATCTGGATGGGCGGATCACCTGGGTCGAGAACGTCAACTGGTCACGGGGCCAAAAGCTACGAGCAATGTTTTTGAAAATTCGTTGGCCGGATTAGTCTCTGCCTGAAACACTCAGGAACAACCAATTGGTTCACGTTACCCTTCCCTCTTTCTCGATGTCGAATTCGTGCGTACAGGGCCGAACTTCAAGTTTTGATGGCAACGGCTCGTCTGGAGAGTAAATGAGCACGACTCTGTTGGAGGTTCACCGCAGTGCCGCACACTTTTTGTTGTCAGCAGCCGTTTGCAACGTCTTCAATGAATTTATTGATTTGCGGCACTACTATTTCCCGGCAGATGCGGCCGTGAAATAGCGAAAAGTGCCCGCAGTCGTCCACCATCAGGTGATGACGCAATTCATCTGGAAGTCCAAGGCACAGCTTATGGGCGGCAAAGGTCTGACCGGGGGCGGCTATATCATCGTCTGCGCCTTCCACAGTCATGAGGGCGGTGTGTTTTAGGAGCTGCGGCTCGATCCTATTTCCGTGACAGGCAAGTTGGCCGGTTAGAATTTTCTGATTGTGATAAATCGAATCGATGTTTTCGAGAAAATGTTCAGCCGGCAGGTCCATCAGCGATGTGAACAAATGCAAAAAGGGATGTGACTTGGCTGCACTGCCATCGTCGGCGGTGACCTTTTCCGATAACTCGCAATTCTCCGTGACGTGGCGGGTCAGGTAGGCCAACAGACCGGAAAGATGCAGGTGGGCAGGATAAATGCGCCGCCCTTCTCCAGCAGCCCCTCGTGGAACCACTTGGATGACGTTATCGGCAAACCAATCAAGAGGCCGCTCGCGCAGCAATCCAACGACTCGCCTGGGATTTGCCAATGGGTCGACCGGACCGCCCAACAGAATAAGCGAACGGGCGGCAAGCGGCCGCTTGGACCGGTTAATGGCGGACACCGCCGCCAGTGTGGGGACCGCCGACTGACACAGGCCGATGACATTCAGTCGTGGACCAATCGCCGATATCATCTGGATGATATAGTCAATGTTACCAGCAAAATCGAAGGGGCCATGACTCAAACTGACATAGCGGGCGTTCTTCCACTCGCAAACGAAAACCTCGTGTTGCTGCAGAAGCGCCAGGATCAAATCATGGAATAAAATGGGATAGTGACCAGAGAGCGGTGGAATCGCCAATACCGCATTTTCTGACGGAAGCTGTTCGTGAGAATACGCATTCAGCGTTGCGAACGGCAGATCCAATAGCCTTCGCTGTCTGACCGGCAGCCGAGATGAGCCGACCGTGACATGCGTGATCCCCAATGGAAGCTGCTCTGGCTGATTGAATGGGTTGGCGACAGGGTGGCCAAACATGATGTTCTCCAGAAGCTCCCAAACAAGTATAACCGTTTTCGGACCGAGATGATTGCGTTTGATCAACCTGCTGACCAAGTGGTGAAAATTATGGCTTCGAGTCGCGTTTCAACTTTTCTTTTCGCAGCAACTGCCGCCATGCTGCTGACAGGGGCAGCGATCGCGGGCGTTTCAGATACCAGTCTTGCGGATCGAGGACATGCTATCGCCGCTGAACACTGCTCTGCCTGCCACGCGATTGGACGCGACGATGAGAGCCCGACGCCGACCAATGCCAACACTGCATTTCGGGATCTTGGAAAGCGCTTTCCCATAAAGATGCTGCAAGATGCTGCAAGATGCTGCCAACACGGGGCTGATTGAAGGGCATGACGAAATGCCCTCGTTCGACTTTTCCGCGACGGATATGAAGGCGTTACTGGCTTACATCGACGGCCTTGCTGGTGATGGGGCAGGGCGCTATCTGAAGAATCCCTGATGCTCAATCACAGGTCCCAGCCCTTGAAAACCTCCGGCCTTCGACCTTGGATATTCCGGCGGCTTGCCGGGCCATTGTTTGCTGCGGGAAACTCCTAATGAAAAATTCATCCACATAAATCGACCGTCTGCAATTGGCGCAAAACGAACCAACCAACGCGCCAAAAATAATACATTGACAACAGACATTATCAAACAAAACAACAATCACTTTTATATTTTGGATTATCTCATTCAGTGAAAGGATTTGCTCACCTATATCCGACAACGTCCTTTACTCAGTAATCGAATTTTCTTTCGCATCATGAATTCGGGATTGGCCGAGCGTGTTGCGAATTGTACCGAGTTTGTGGGAGCGTAAAGTATGGGTGAGCGTAGCGGTGTTGGCGCTGAGAGTGCCTCTGACTTGACCAAGGCTGAGTTGGTCGAATTCGCCCGCGATCCTGTGACCCGGATCACAATCACCGAGACAGGCCGGTTGGCCATGGTGACGACGGATGGCCGGACGCTTGAGGTTGCTGCTGCGGACGGATTGATCGCCTCATTCCGCGACCGTGCCTGGGTCGTGCTCAATCATCTGGCGAAAAACCGGAACGACCTTGGTGACTTGATCAGCGATAAAAACGGGGAATCCGGCGTTGCCGAGCGCATCGCAGCGCTATTGGACGGCAAAGACGCCGAAGAAGACACCGACGCTGCGGCAACTGAAGCCGGCGAAGTCGCTAATGGTGACACTGAAGACGGTTCAGGTCGCCAAAACCCTGAAAACGGCGATGGCAATCGGGAGGTCGGCGATGGCCGTGCGGTGACCGGCGCTTTTGGCGTTGGATTTTCCAGCCTGTCGCCGCTGGGGGGATTGGCCGACACCGACTTGTCGCGTGTTGCCCCGCTTTCGGGCGAAACCGAGCAATTCGGTCGCGATGACATCAAGCGCGATGAAATGGGCTCGGCTGGACAGGAAACAAGTACTGGCACTGGCGATGGCATCGGGCACCTGACGGGCCTTGGTGATGAAGAGCCCGGCTTGCGCAACGGTGAAAAACTCAACAGCTCCGACAACACCCGCTTTACCGGCATCCAAACCGGCGTCGGCGATGGCATCGACCACCTCTGGCTGCTGGGGGATTTCGAATATTACCGCGCGGCGGACGACTTCCTGAGTGTCGACGATGTACTCCCGAACCTTGACAATGGCGTTCCGATATATGGGCCGTTATTGCGCGACGACTTGAATTTTGAAGGCATCGAGGACAACCAGGTTGTCGATACGCTGTTCGATCCCGCCGCCAACATCCAGGTTTCAGGAATCACCTGGACGATGGACCCGGTGATGGGAAGCATCGTTATCAATCCCGATGGCACGTTCACATACACGCCTGAAAACGGATTTTCTGGTGAAGCCAGCTTTACATTCAATCTGACCGATCCCAGAACCGGCGAACAGATCGAGCAGACCGTCGTCATCCCTGTTGCCGCCGTCGCCGACCCCGCCTCCATCTCGGGGGCAGCGGTGACGCCGGAAGATACCAAGGTGCGCATTCCGGTGTTCGTCGAGCTTGGCGACACCGATGGCTCGGAAACCATCGAGCAGGTCGTCATATCGGGCATTCCGCCTGGCGCGGTGTTCGGTTGGAATCCGAACCTGGGCGCGAACGTCGTCCTGCAACCCAATGGCTCTTACATCATTACGGGGGACACGCGGGCCGTTCAACTGACCTTGCGGTCGCTCACGCTGCTGCCGCCCGATGACTTTTCGGGCAGAATCACGCTTGGCGTCGATGTCACGACGGCTGAAACGAACGTCGATCCGGGCACGGAAATCATCACCGAGCGCGTCACGGTCCACCATGACCTTGTCGTCGACGTCATTCCCGTTGCCGACGTCCCCGACGTTACCGGCGACAAGGACGAGGTGACGCCGGAAGACACGCGTGTCCTGCTTGACGAACTGGCCGGCAACCTCAATGACCTGGATGGATCCGAATTCCTGGGCTTCCAGATCACCGGTGTCGACCCAAATGCCAAGTTGGAAAATACCGCCGGCACCGAATACGCATTCTCGGTGGCGCCCGACGGCACCAAGACCTACTCGATTGCGCCCGGCCAGATCGGGGATGTGTTCTTCGATCCGCCGCCTAACGCTTTCGGCGACTTTGAAATGCAGATCACGGCGATTGCCACCGAGCGTGCAAACGGCGATACCGCGACCAACTCCGCGCCGATCTGTGTGCATGTGGACCCAGTCCCCGATCCAATCGTCATCACGTCGCCTGATCCGCAGGTCGACGAAGACAACACCGTCAACATCGGTGCGGGCGTCAACATCACGTTTGGCGACCCGGATGGTTCGGAAGTTCTGACCGACGTGACCGTCACCGGTTTCCCCCAGAACTCGGTAATCACCTATGTCGATTTCACGGGCACACCGCAAACCATTGTCGTCCCCCACGACGGCTATTCGATCAGTTTCAATGGCGGAACGGAAACCCAAATCCGCGATGCACTGGCGACGCTTAGCGTGCAACCGCCACCACATTCCGATGTCAACATTCCGCTCAACATCGGCGTCACGATGGTTGATGGCGGGGCTGTCACGGCCATGGAAGATATCGACATCGTCGTCGAGGTCGCAGCGGTCGCAGACGTCCCGACGCTGACTGCACCTGCTCATACCGGCGTTGAAGACACCGATATCCCGGTGCCCTTCCAGGTCGGCCATCCTGATACAGACGGCACCGAAGAAATCGATACGGTTGTCATCAGGAACGTGCCCGACGGCTTCGTCCTGACGGGTGCTGCTGTCGGCGCGACGCTGACCGATAACGGCGGTGGCACCTATACGGTCACCGGCACCAGCGATGCGGCGATCAATGCACTTTTGAACACGCTTGTGCTCGATATCCAGCCGGGCGGTAATCGCGACGACCTCGACACCAACTTCGACCTCGATGTCGATGTCACGACGATTGAAAACTCGCCGACAACTTCAGCGGTTCCAGGTCACGCGGACAACCCGGGCGGTGAAGTTTCACAGCTTCGCGAAACGGCCAGCTTCACGCTACCGGTCGCCGTGACGCCTGTTGTCGACCTGCCGACGATCACCGGTTCGACGACGATGAACGAAGACGGCATCGTCAACGTCTCCGACCAGTCGGTGACGGCAGCGACCAACTTCGGCGCCAATATCAACATTAGCGAGAACGACAAGACCGACGGCTCGGAAGCCATCACTTCGATTGTGCTGGACGGGTTTCCGGAAGGCGCTGTTGTCACCTGGAATGAGCCTGATGGCACACCGAGAAACGAAACTGTACCAGCAGGCGGCCTGACCGTAACGCTATCAGGCGGCACCGAGGATCAGATCCGTACGTCGCTGGCCACATTGTCGATTGTTCCGCCGCTGCATGATGACACCGATATCGACATCGGCATCACCGTCAACAAGACCGACCAGACGACAACGGAACCGGAAGCCGCCGATACCAATTCCATCACGGCGACGCACACGATTGTCGTGCAGGCGGTTGCCGATGGCCCAAGCTTCACGGCTGCGGCGTCGGGTCTTGAAGACAACGACATTCCGTTCGCCATTACCTCCAGCCTCGTCGACTATCCAGCCGACGCTACCGATACGTCCGAGAGCTACGACTTCGTCAAGCTGACGCTTGATCCTGGCGTGACATTCGTTACGGCTGCGATGCTGCCCGACAACATCCAGCTCACGACGCTCAATGTGTTGCTTGACGGGCGAACCGAAGTGACGTTTGCGCCGGGCGTCGGCACCACGACGACTCAGTTCGAGGACTTCCTGGCAACCGGGATCGCGGTTCATCCTCCGCTCGATTCAGATGTCAACTTCAACGTCGACGTTGAGATCGGAACGATTGAATCCAACCCGACCGAGGCCGGTGGCTTCTCGCTTGAACGCTTCTCACGCTCGGATTCCGTCGAAGTCGAGGTTACACCTGTCAACGACGTCTGGGGCGTCACCAGCTCGTCAACCTTCAATGAAGACGGCATCATCGATCCGCTGATCGACCCGGCGGCTGCCGGCAACACAGCGCCGTTCGCATTCGGCATCAATTTGGAAGACGGCCTGGTCCGGGGCGAAACGGCTGTCGGGGATACCTCTGAAACACTGAGCGAAGTCGTCATCACCGGCATTCCAAACCTTGCCGACCTCAACTTTTCCGTTGACCCAAGCTGGACTATCGATACCGGCACGCCGGGCCAGATCACGATCACCAGCCCGCTGGCCGACCCGGTTGCAGCCGACGCTGCGATCCGCCAGGCCATCCAATCCCTGACGCTCGACCCAACTGCGCATTCCGATCTCGATATCGTTCTTGGCGTGCAGATCGAAGTCACCGACACCGACCCCGACGATGCCGCCGATACGACGACGCAGACCTACAACGGCACGCATGACATCATCGTTGCCGCGGTTGCCGACGCGCCCACCGGAAGCGGCTCGGGCGCGGGCCTGGAAGACCAGGACATTCCGGTTGCCATCTCAGTCAGCCACCCAGATACAGACGGCACCGAGCGGATCAAGGATGTCGTCATCGACAACGTTCCGGCCGGATTCATCCTGACGGAAAGCTCGGCGCTTGGCGCAACATTGACCTTGAACCTGGATGGCTCCTACACCGTTACAGCCACCGGCATCGTCGACCAGGCCGACCATGATGCTGCGATCAACGACCTGTTGGCCAACCTGACGCTGGAGATCGATCCAGGCGATAACTCGCGCGAACACCTCGACACCGAGTTCCAGCTTTCGGTCACCGCCACAACGATTGAATCCAACCCCAATATCGACGGTACGGCGACGACGGCTGAAATCGCGCGGCTGGAAAACGAAGTGACCTTCAACGTTCCGATCACGGTGACCGCGGTTGCCGACGACGTGACCCATTCGGGCCAGTCGGTGCTGGTTGAAGACACGGCAAAAACCATCGGCTCGGACATCGTCTATAACCTCATCGACACCGACGGCACCGAAAACATCACTGAAGTGACGGTCACCGGCTTCCCGATCGGTGCCGTCATCAACTACAATGATGTCGCGGGCACGCCGCAGGTCTTGAATATTACAACTGGTGCGGAAGTCATCACGTTGTCGGGGCCGAAGTCGGCAGCCGGCGAAGCGGCCATCCGCACGGCGCTCGATACCCTCAACGTTCAGGCGCCGCCTGAATCAGATGTCAACTTCCAGCTAAACGTCTCAGCGACGACAACCGACAACGACGCCTCGACCAACACAACCAACTGGGCTCACGATGTGATCGTGCAGGCCTACGCAGACACACCTGGCATCGATGCGGATGACATCACCGGCGATGAGGACACGGCGGTTGCCCTAACCATCCGTGCCGACCGTTCATCTGACGGCAATACCGATAACTCCGAAGAGCTATCGGTGCGCCTGACGTTGCCTCAAGAAGGCGGCAACCCCATCGGCGAAGTTGTTGCCATCGACACCGGACCGTTCACCGTCTCGACAGTTGGTGCTGTGACCACCATCACTGGTGCTGCCACCGGTGACGTTACGATTACTGATCAGGGTGGCGGTGTCTACCTCGTCGAAGGCCCCGGCACCGGCAACGCTGCCAACGACGAAGCCGCTCTTGATGCGGTCCTGACGGGCGGTGTTCTGACGTTCGATCCGCGTCCACAGTTCTCCGGTAGCTTTACCGGCGTCAATGGCATCAAGGTCGAGGCGATCTCGACGGAAGCTGCAACCGTGGTCGACGATCAAGTCTTTGCACCAGACGACGAACTGGCGCCCAACGCGCTTGACGCCGGCGACAACGACACTCGTACGGAAACCGTCGAAACATTCCTCGACGTGGTGATCAATCCGATTATCGACATCCCGACATTCAGCGGGAATTCCTCGATTGTACAGGAAAACAATGGTTCCGAAGATCCAAGCGACCCTGACCTGCGCCTGCCATTAGGGACCGAGCTGGATTTTGCCATGGCTGACCGGGACGGTTCCCAGGATCTCGATCTAACGCTCAACGGCATTCCGGATACGACGGTTATCGACTTTGGCGGAACTGTCATTGCGACTGGTGGAAGCCAAGTCATAAATGGCGTTACAGTTGGTGTCGTTGATAACCTCGATGGCACCATCTCGGTAACGGTTGATGGTGTCATCGACGACGGTATTGCAGTTGATGCCATCGACGTCCTCGAGTCGCTAGGTCTAACGCTTGCAGACGATGACGATTCCGACTTCACCGTTGGCATCGCGGGCACGACAAGTGAAGCAATTTCCGGGGCCTTAGCACCATTCACCGACACGCACCAAGTAACTGTGCAGGCAGTTGCAGATGAGCCATCGCTTTCGGGCGCGGGTACCGGCAACGAAGATACATTTATCGCCGTGCCGATTACGGTTACCCTCAATGACACCGATGGTCAGGCGCAGGGTGATGGCTCGGAAACCCTGCAATCGGTGACGGTGAGCGGAATTCCGACGGAAACGAACGGTACGGGCGTGGCATCGGGCACGCCACAGGTCCAGTTCCAGATCGAAGGAACGACTTACGACTGGGCGACCGACACGGCTATTGCGATCACCAACGCGGACGGCAGCTTCAGCGTCAACCGGGCAACCGACGGAACGCTGATCTTCACTCCGGCAACGGCAGGCGATGCTGGCGATACGCGCGCCATTCAGTCGGCGCTGCAAACGTTCACCATTAAGCGTGGTGACCACGTTGGCGATGACTTCTCGCTTTCCGTCAGCGCTACTTCTGTTGAATCGAACCCCACCGAAGCCAACAATAATGGTCCGGGAGCGGATGGTGATCAGATCGCCGATGCGACTGCCACACAAACAACGACGGTGAACGTGGATGTTGTTCCGGTCACTGATCCAATCGAGGTCACCGCACCGGCAGCCGTCACCATCGACGAAGACGATGTGCGCGATGAGAACGGCGACGGCGTAACTGGTGTCGATCTCAGCGATCTGTTCTCCGGCCAGATCACGCAACACGACCGCGACGGCTCGGAAACGCTGACCTATGAAGTCACCGGATTGACCGGGGGCACATTCTCGGCCGGCTCGTTTGATGCCGGCTCGAATACGTGGTCGTTTACGGCTGCCCAATACGCCAGCGCGGTGTGGACGCCACCGACCCATGCAACCGGCACCTTCACCGGGACGCTGACAGCGTTTACCCAGGACCAATCCAACGGTGGAACGCCTGCTGCGATCCAAAGCGACTCGGCTGCATTTTCTGTAACCGTGAAACCCGATCCTGATACGCCGAACGCTAGCGGTTCGTCGACCATCTACGAGGACGACCCGGCCGGCCTTGGCAACGAAGGCAACTTCGGTGCGGACATCACATATTCGCTGGTTGACACCGACGGTTCGGAAGAGATCACGCAGGTCGAGATCGACGTTTCCACATTGCCGGCAAACTGGATCGTCAGCTTCAATGACGGTTCGACCTGGACGACGACAAACACAGGCGGCACGCTGCCGACCGGGGTCGTCTATGACGGTGGCTCGGAAACCTTCACAATCACAGGGCCGCGCGCGCAGATCGATGCGGCCGTCGATACGTTCGTTGTCGCGGCACCCGCCAACAGCGATGAAAACGCGTCCGTCCAGGTTTCGGTGACGACGACAGACACCACCGAAGACACATTCACGGCGCTACCGGGTGACGATACCGACAGCGATGGGGATGTGGACACTGCAACGCGCACCTATACCCACAACATCACGACGCTCGCCATCGCCGACACACCTGACGTGACAGCAGGCTTTACCGTGCAGGGCAACGAAAACGCGACCTTCGCGCTTGTCGGAACGGGTGGCGAAACGCTTGAAGCCGACCGCAGCGTCGATACCGACGGTGTTGCCGACAGTGCAGGCTGGGGTTCGGAAGAACTTTCAGTTGAAATTTCAGGAGTACCGTTCGGTGTCGTTCTGTCGGGTGCCGGGGTCTCAGGCACGAGCGGGACGTTCACGGTGACGGCTGCCAACGAGGATGAGCTGAACACCCGCATCGATGCCATCATGGTATCGCCTGGCGACTGGTCGGGCGACGCCACCTTGACTGTAACGGCCATTGCGACCGAGCAGGGCGAAGGCGGAGCGGGTACGGAAATTCACGTTCCGACCGCCACCGACGTCGACACGATCACGCTGCAGGTGCTGCCGCAGGTCGATAACCCAACCATTACCGGCAACGCGATCGGCGACGAGGACTCGCTTATTAGCATCCCGTTGCGCGTGGATCTTGCCGACACCGATGGCTCCGAGACACTCGACTACGTCGACATCAGCGGGCTGCCAGCGGGCGCCTCGTTTGTCGATGCCGGAGGTGCAGCTCTGGGCACGGATCAAGGCGGCGGTGTGTGGAGGTTTACACCCGCCGAAATCGATCAACTCCACCTTAGCCCGCCGACGAACTGGTCGTCGCAGTTGCAAGGCGACATCAGCCTTTCCGTGCAGGCAACCGTCACGGATACCGCAACGACGGGAAGCGATACCGCGACGACTTTCCCTGCAACCCCGATTACGGTCGAGGTTCAAGAGGTGGCTGACAAGCCCAACGACTTCGCGGTGTCGGTGACGGCAACAGAAGACCAACCCTACGACCTGGGCGCGGCGGTGCTGGCCGCCGCGGGAGCGACCGACCTTGCGGAACTCAACACCAATACGCTGACCGACAACGACACGTCCGAGCAGCTTTCATTCGTTCTTCGCGGATTGCCTGCCGGAGTTATCCCGACCAGCAGTGCGGGTACGGTGACATTTCTGGGCGGAGATGCCTGGAGCGTGACGGCGGATGCGATTCCAACGTTGCAACTGCCAGCCGACCCCAACTACTCTGGAACCGCGCCATTCGGTGGTGCTGCCATTACCGTTGAGGCGATATCGCAGGAAATCGACGGCGATCAGGCCACATCCGACCCGTGGGTTGTCGACTTCGATGTGACGCCGGTCATCAACGCGGCCACCGTCGATGGACTGACAGGCTGGTCGCCTGGCGTCACCGTCACCGAGGCCAAGGATGCCGCGGCAGGCACCAACATTTCGCTTGCAAGCATCGGCGTGACGGCTGGCAACTTCGTCGACGGCGACGGCTCGGAGGAAGTCATGAGCTACACGCTCGACTTCACCAGCTTCATTGGAGATGCCGAAGTCCTCGAACGCGTGCGCGAACTGATGGCCGACCCGACCGCGACGGCAACCGAGGCGCGCGACTGGGTCACCGCCAACGGCATCGCCGGTGGGGTTGGCAACTACACCGACAACATGGACGGTACGATCACCATTGCCGCCGATTTGGATGGCAACGGCGAAATCACCACGACGGCGGAATCAAAACTTGCCGGTCTATCGCTTCTGGCTGGCATATTCGATGACAGTAATGTCGACTTCTCGATCCCCGTGGATGTCTCGATCCGTGACCGCGCCGATCTATCCGGCGGACCTATCGACGTGTTCACGACAGAATCGACCACATTCAATGTCAATCTCGTGGCCATAGCCGATACGCCAACAGTTTCGGTCCAGAACCCAGATAACAATGCAAACACTGCTGACGTCGATACCTTTGGTTTTTCCGAACTGATTCCACTGGTTCTTGGTGGCGATTCTACGGACCGGGACGATATCGATCTTGGACGCGCTCAGTCCGAACAGATCTATTACATCCTTGCCCTCGACAGTGCGACGGGAGGGGCGGCGCCGGACTTGGTGCTGCTTGACTCCGGCAGTAACGTCGTCGGGTTTGACAACGGTGATGGGACTTGGCTTCTCAGTGAGGCCGAGCTTGCGGATCTTAATTTGCTTGCCGGACCGTTCTCTGGCGCGCCCGTAACATTGGACTTTTCATTGACGACGGTCGCCGTTGATGAAAGCTCCCGTGAGACCAATACGGCGGGAGGTCAATTCCAACTGATCATTGATCCAGGTGCCGGTGATGTTCCTGGAACCCCGCCGCCTGTGCCGGTATTTGATCCGGCCGCCCGGCTGGGTCAGATAGAAGATACAAACGGTCCGTTGGCCAATAACGCGAACCCGTTTGTAACCCCGGGCGATGGCCCTGATGCGGATACGCTGCCGGATCCAGTCAACGCCATCACTGTCCTTTTCGAGGTCCCTCCCGGTGTGACCGTGACAGGTGCAACCTTCAATCCGAACACGAATCGATGGGTGGCAAGCGCCGATGACTTCAATAATGGTCTTGTCTCGATCACCCCTCCAGCCGACTCTAGCGACCCAGTCTCGATCGACATTGAAGCCGTAGCAGTTGGAACGAATTTCGTGACCTCGACGACTGGCATTCAAACCTTGGTTCTACCGGTCACGGCGGTTGCCGATGCGCCAATCATCACTGCGGCTCCTGCTGGTGGAACAGAGGATACGCCGGTAGACCTCAACCTCAACCTGTCGCTCAACGATACGGACGGCAGCGAGGTTCTTGGCGATCACGTTTACATTCGCCTGGATAACGGCGCGACTTTGCTTGGTGGCCATCCGGTCGTGACCGAGACGGTCGATGGTGTCAATCTGGCGGGTTACTACAAGGTTCCAATAGCCGATGTCGCCGGCCTGCAAATCCAGGGTGCTGCCAATTGGCATGGAACCGTGGGCGTCGAGATCGCGGCAACCAGTGTTGAACAATCCAACGGTGACACGGCAATCTCGCAGTCGACCATTTCGGTCAACCTGGAAGCGGATGCGGATGCTCCGAGCGTTACCGTTCCAGCAGTCCCCATCGCTGGAACCGAGGATCAGGCGATCGATCTGAGCGGGCACTTGTCTGCCGCGCTGGTCGATACCGAGACAGCCAACGGCGCTGAAGTCTTGTCGGTGAAGATCGAGAACGTTCCCGATGGCACGCTTTTCTCGGCAGGCTCCAATAATGGCGATGGCTCCTGGACAATACCGGCTGCTTCGCTGGGCACGCTTTCGGTCACGCCGCCCACCAACTTCGCTGGCACGTTGACGCTGACGTTGACGGGCATCTCGCTCGAACTTGCCAACGGCGACTTTGAGGAGGCCTCGGCTGACTTCGACATCGAAGTGGCACCGGTTGCCGATGGAGCGGAATTGCTGCCGCAAAACGCTAGCGTGGATTCGACGGGCCGTGCGCCCCTCGCTCTCGACGTTCGCTTGATCGATGATCGCGGGTCGCTGGCTGGGGAACTTCCACCAGAACAGATCGAGATCACATTCGACAATGTGCCGACGGGCGTCGCGCTGGAAGCTCTCAGCGGCGGCACGGTAATCGACAATGGTGGCGGAGAGTTCGTGTTTACGGGCACAGAAGCCCAAGCCAATGACCTGGCCCTGGCGGCCGGGCCGCTTGCAAGTGCCGGCATAACGACGGTTTCGATCACTTCCGCCGTAACAGTCGATGGCGCCGACCGCAACGATCTGGGATTTTCCGACACCTTCCGGCTGACCGTTCCTGAGGTTATTGCGGGTGCCGACCTTACCGATGATGTTCTCAGTGGCGGTGCGGACACGCAGCTCATCTACGGTCTGGGCGGAGCCGATACTCTTGCCGGCGGGGCCGATGCCGATGGCCTCTTCGGAGGTACCGGAGCCGACATCCTGACAGGAGGGGGGGGAGCCGACATGTTCGGATGGGAGAACGGCGACCTGGATGGCAACGTCGATACGATCACCGACTTTACAATCGGTGATGGTGATGCCCTCGACATTTCCGACATCCTGCAAGGCTTCGATGAGGCGACGTCGGTGCTGAGCGAATTCGTCCAGCTTTCCGAAGCAGGAGGCGATACGACGGTCTCGGTCGACTTCGATGGCGGCGGCGACAACTACGTCGACATGACGGTTCTGCAAGGCGTCACCGGACTTGATGCCGACACCATGAGGACCAACGGCAATCTGATCGTCTGATTGGTCGACTGCTACGAGTTGCCCGGCAATGTTTCGGAAGCATGGGAGTTATCCCATGCTTTCGCGGCTCGAACTATTGCCATCTCTCACGGATAGAAATACCACTTGAAATTGCAATTCCATTGAGAACATGTAGGTCACACATCAGAGGAAAAAGGTATTATCCGTAATCTGCTCTAATTGAACTTGCGAAACTCAAGTATATTCGATGCTAACGAATCAGTCAGCTTTCCACAGACGCTGTGGAGATCTCTTAAACTTGTAGCCCATTTGTCTCGCGTAATTGAAGGACGGGCGGCGCGGGGGACGTAATGAGGCTTCAAAGTGTGGGCGTCCGATCAATCGGGCTCGCAATAACGACCGGCGTGGCGCCGTTTATCTCCGTCGGATCGGCCAATGCCGACACCTTACGCGGGGTGGTCAGCGAAGCGCTGGACACAAATCCGGAACTGGCGGCAATTCGCTACAATCGTCAGGCAATCGACCAGGAGCTTCGAGCCGCGCGCGGCCTGGGGCTGCCGTCTGTGGACCTGAAGGCGCAGTCGGGGCGGCATCGCGATAGCCTGCGGACGCCGCTGGGGGTCGAGACGACCGACAAGTGGCACAATCATCGCGATGTTTCGCTATCACTATCGCAGCGGTTGTTTGATGGTTTCGAAAGAGACCATGAGGTTGCCCGCCAGAAGAACCGTGTCGAATCGGCCCGTTGGCGTGTCGCCGATACAGCGAATTCCATCGCGCTGAAAGCCGTGCAGGCCTATTTCGAGGTTCAGCGGGCTGCTGCGGTGCTGGACGCCGCGCGCAAGAACTACTCTGCATTGATGGGCCTCAGGGCGCGTGTTTTGCAGCGTGTTGATTCAGGTCTGGGCAATGCCGCTGAAGAAACCGAAGCCGGATCACGCGTGGCGCAGGCCCGAGCGATTGTCGCTGAAGCCGAGGCACGGCTGGAAGATGCCAAGGCATTGTTCAGGGCCGTAGTCGGGCGGGCACCAGGCCGGTTGCAGGCCGCACGCGTGCCGCGCAGCGCCTTGCCTTCAAGTGTCTCGGAAGCGGTGGCACAAGCGCGACTTGCAGCACCATCCGTGATTGCCACCCAGCATGATGCGGTCGCTGCAAGGGCCACGATTGGCACGGCCTATTCGCGGCTCTACCCCAAGCTCAACTTCGAGTTGTCGACTTATCACGGCAAGGGCATCGATCAGGAAGACGACCGCGATCTGGATATGCGCGCGATGTTCGTTGTGCGCTGGAGCCTGTTTAATGGCGGCATCAACAAGGCCCGTATTCGGGAGAGCTACGCCCGCGCCAACGAGGCCGTCGAGATTTCAGCCAACACCGAGCGGATTGTCGAACGCGAAACGCGGGTGTCGTGGAATGCCATCAAGTCGGCGGACGTAAGAGTGCCCGCGCTGCGCCGCCAACTCAATCTGGCACGCGCGACGAGGGCAACGTATTCAGACCAGTTCGATGTCGGCGCACGCCGCCTGCTCGACCTGTTGGATGCGCAAAGCGAGGTATTCGTTGCCGATGCTGCGCTGCGCACCGAGGAATTCGTCGGCCGGTTCAATACATTCCGCGTGTTGGCGGCTATGGGTCGTCTGGTTGAAGCGATCGGCGTCGGGCTGCCTGCCGAAGCAATCGAGCCTCATGAACATTGGCGGATCGAATTCTGGAAACCTTACGTGCACCGTCGGGGCGAAGCGGCGATGAAGTGACGTGTTCTCAACGATACAAACCCATTGTCGGGAGTAGGACCGGGTGAAAAAGCCTGACACCAATCCCGTAAAGGACCTTCAGGACCGGGTAGCCTCAACGCTGCCCGGCCCTTCGCATTTAGTGGCGTCAGATGCCACCGGAATTGCCCTGTCGGCAAAGCCCGGCGGGGATGAACCTGAGCGTCTGAAAGGCGATCCACTCAGCCTGGCAATTGCTGATATCGCGCGGCACTACGGACAGGCTGTTGTGCCCGAAACCCTGACCGCCGGGCTCGCCTTGGTCGACAGGCGGCTGCCTCTCGAACATGCTGAGGAGGCCGCCAAACGTGCCGGCTTACAATTGGTAATCGAGAAACGCGCGCTGGACCGGCTCGATGATACCGAACTGCCGGTTGTCATCCTGACGAAGGACAACGAACCTGAGATTTTATGGGCCATCGGGCGCGATGATAGCGCCAAGCCTAAGACGGTTTCGATCAGCCTGCCGGGACAAGCCGACCGCCGCATCTCCCTTGCCGCAGACGAAGTGTCGAAGGCGTCAAGCGGGCGGATCGTTTCTCTCAGGTTGATTTCGACTGCGGCGGATTCGCGTGGCGAAGAAGCGGTGCAGACGTCTCAGAAGGGCTGGTTTCTTTCAGCCTTTCGCGACAGCCGCCGTATCTATGGCGAAGCCATCGCAGCAACGTTGGCTGTCAACGTGCTCGCACTTGCCATGCCGCTATTCTCGATGAACGTTTACGACAGGGTGTTGCCCAACGCGGCGGAGACAACGCTTTGGGCGCTGGCGCTGGGTGTCGGCATCGCGATCCTGTTCGACTTCTTCATCCGAACGCTGCGGGCAACCACCGTCGATGCAGCCAGCCGCCGGGCGGATGCTAAATTATCGGCGTTGATCTACGGGCGGTTGTTGGGTGCGAAACTTTCGACCACGCCGGCATCAACCGGCGTGCGCGCCAACACGCTGCGAGAATTCGAAACGCTGCGGGATTTCTTCAACTCGGCAACGTTGACGGCCTTTGGAGACCTGCCGTTTCTCGTTTTGTTTCTTGGCGTCCTTTATATCGTGGCGGGGCCGCTGGTCTGGGTCGTGATTGCCGCGATCCCCATCTTGTTGGGCATTGGCTATCTGACCCAACGGGCGCTGGCGAAGCTGATTGAAGAGGCCTTCAAGGAAGCCGCCCAGAAGAATGCGGTGGCTACCGAAACGGTTAGCGGGCTTGAGACCATCAAGGCGGCAGGGGCGGAAAGCTGGGCGGCTGTGAAATGGGAAGGGGCGGTGGGCGAGCACATCCGCACCGGCATTGCCATTCGCCATGTTTCAAATCTCGGCCAGCATACAATCCATGGCATTCAGACTCTGGTGCAGGTGCTGATCGTCGTATTCGGCTTCTATCTGGTATCTGCAGGCAACCTGACGATGGGCGGGTTGATCGCAGCGACTATTCTTTCGGGACGGGCACTGCAGCCACTAAGCCAGGCAGCAAATCTTCTGGCGCGGCTGAACCAGGCGCGCATCGCCTACCGCACGCTTTCCGAGATCGTCGAAAGCCCGCAGGAGCGCGGCGAGGGTGTCAGGTATCTGGCCAAGACCGACATAAAAGGCGACATCAAGTTCGAGAAGGTTGTGTTCCAGTATGCACCGATGACGCCGCCCGCGGTGCGGGGCATGGATGTGGCAATCGGGGCAGGCGAGCACGTTGCCATTGTCGGCGGGATCGGTTCGGGCAAGACAACGGCGCTGAAGCTGATCCAGGGATTGCAGCAGCCAAGCCAGGGGCGCGTTCTCATCGACGGCGTTGCCGTCGGGCAAATCGAGCCCTCGTTGTTGCGCCGTCAGGTCGGGATGGCGCTCCAGGATGCCGCCCTTTTCCACGGCACGCTGCGCGAAAACATCGCCATGGCCGATCCGGCCCTGGGGGACGATGGGCTTGTTGCGGCGGCCCGGATTTCAGGTGCCCTGACGTGGGTTTCAAGGTTGCCGCTGGGCTTCGATACGCCGATCCGGGAGCGCGGCGTCGGGCTTTCGGGCGGGCAGCGCCAATCGATTGTGCTGGCGCGGGCCCTTTGCACTAATCCGCAAGTGTTGCTGCTTGATGAGCCGACAAGCGAAATGGACGGGCGCACCGAGCAGCAGGTGATCCAGGCGCTGAAAGCCTGGTCCAAGGGGCGCACGATGGTCGTCGTTACGCATCGGCCTGCCGTGTTGGATCTGTGCAAGCGACTTATCGTCATGGAGCAGGGCGTCGTTATGCACGACGGTCCCAAGGAGGATGTGCTGGCGAAGCTGAAAGCGGTCACCGATGAGGCAAAGGCGAGCCGAAAGCAAAAAGAGCCGTCATTGCAGAGCAAGCGGGTAACGATGACGCGCGGGTCAGCTTCCAAGACGGCGAAGGGGGGGCAATGAGCAAGCAATCCCAAAAGGCTCCAAGCCCGGACTGTAAAGAGCCTGCCCGGAGTGCTGTGACTTCCACCGGAATACCGACCGCCTTGAGCGCAGACCTGCTGCGCCCGCATCCTCCAGGACCAAGCGTGCTGTTGTTGAGCCTTGTCGGGCTGGTTGCAGCCTTTGTCACGTGGGCGGCGTTTGCGGAAATTGAGGAAGCGACACGTGGCGAAGGCCGGGTCATTCCGGCCAGCAAGATCCAGCTCGTACAAAACCTCGAAGGCGGCATCGTTGTCGATATCGGTGTCAGGGAGGGGGATCGCATCAAGGCAGGCGATGTGATTTTGCGTATCGACCCGACACAGGCGGATGCCAGTCACGGCGAAACCAACGAGCGAATCTTAGGCCTGCGGGCGCTGACGACGCGGCTTGAAGCAGAGCTGGAGGCCAAGGCGTTGGTATTTGCCGACGACTTGAAGCGGGACGCCGCAAGCCTGGTTGCCCGCCAGCGCCAAGCGCATTCGGCCCGGCGGCGTGAACTCGATGCAGCACTGGCGGGGCTCGATTCCCAGCTTCGCCAACGCGAGCAGGAACTCATTGAGCTCAACGCCAAGGTCGTCATCCTGACGAGATCCTTGGAGATTGCCGAAGCGCAGGAAGCGATCCTGGCGCCGCTGGCGAAATCGCGGGCGGCATCGCGCTCCGAACTATTGACCGCTGCGGCCCGGGTCAACGATACGCGAGGGCAATTGCAGGCAGCCCAACTGGCGATCCCCCGGGTCAAGGCGCAAGCCGAGGAGGTGCGTCAGCGGCGCGCCGAGAAGGTTTCATCCTACCGGGCCGAAGCGTTTGAAAAGCTCAACACTGCCCGTGTCGAATTGGCTGCCCTTGAAGAAGTCAACAAGCGCAGTGCCGACAAGCTTGCACGCACCATCGTCAAGGCGCCGGCAACCGGGATCGTCAAGACGGTTCATGTCACGACCATCGGGCAGGTGGTACAGCCGGGCTCGGACTTGATCGAGATTGTCCCTGTCGACGAGGCGTTGTTGATCCAGGCAAGAATACGCCCGCAAGACATTGCCTTTCTGCGGCCCGGCCAACCGGCGCGCGTGAAGCTGACGGCCTATGACTTTGCGTTGTATGGCGGCCTGGATGGCGAGGTGGTGCAGATCGGTGCGGATTCTGTGACCGACGACAAGGGCGATACCTATTACCTTATCAAGGTGCGCACCAAGGGCAGCAAGCTGGAACATGGCGGAGACGACCTGCCGATCATTCCAGGGATGGTCGCACAAGTTGACGTTCTCACGGGGCAAAAAACCGTGCTGGCCTATTTGACCAAGCCATTGACGCGGATGCGCCATGACGCGCTGAGGGAGCGGTAGGTTGGATTAATTTGTTTGCCCAACACTGCGTAAACGCGTGTTGGAGCTAGGTGCCAAGATACGGCTGAGTGTTAGCGCATGTTGAAGCGTTATAGCGGCCCAACATTCGGCAAGCGCATGAACTTTTTGTGTGCCCAACACTGCGTAAACGCGTGTTGGAGCCAGGTACCAAAATACGGTGACCGGCATCACAGGACGCCGGGTTGCGTCATCGCGCAGGGATTGGGCCCGCGAAGCGCCACCCAAAATCCCCGCTCCCACCTCCGTCATCTCCACGAGGGTGGAGACCCATGCAAGCATCAAGGAACCTCGGCCAGCCATCCTTGAGGCCACGCGCTCCGGCTTCTCTTTTCAACCTGCGCGGAGATGCAAAACCCGCCTGTATTCCCGCACCTTGCGTGGATGGCCGACTGCTCGGCCATGACGTTGCGGGGGATGGGCCGTTTAAACAGACTGGCGGCCGTTGGCCATTGAAGGTGAGCCTCCCTCCGAGGCCGTTGGCAGAACTAGCAGGAGCTAACGGGATAGGCATGGCGCAAGCTTGTGTTGGCGCTGGCGGCATCCGGCTCCGTTCGGTTCTCCGAACTGGAGCGGTGAGTAGCGAATGCAACAGACACCCCCACCTGGGAATGTCACGATCACTTGGTCCCTGG
>JAHZKP010000045.1 GCA_022600345.1 Alphaproteobacteria bacterium
ACATTGGCAGATCTATTGGAGGCGTGCGGGAGCGACAACCGCTGCGGGAGTTTGGCATGTCGCAAATGCGGGAGGGCTATGCAGCGGTGCTTTGTCAATGCTGCGCAACCATGGATAAAAGGGCTCGGCGAGCCGGTGTATATAATCACCATTGTTCCCGACGTGTGGTTTGCAGAATCCGAGCGCTGTCTTATTGGAAAGTTGAGTGTTTTTCGAAATCGGCTTGATGCAGCACTCAAGGATGCTGACATTAAACTGGCTGTTGGCTGGTACGACGTGTCGCTGAATGAGCACAGCAACAAGGCGCATCGACCATTCTGGCAGCCGCACCTGTGGTGCATCGTGCCGAGTTCCCAAGTGACAAAGCCGGTTCGGGAAGTATTGAGGAAGCACTTTCCAAATAACCCGCTTATCTGTGCGGCGGTTGAGTTTCAACTGTTTGATGGGAATCGACGCGCGATGGCCTATGGCGCCAAGCCAAATTTTATCCGTCGCGTTACTTATCCAAAAATAGCTGGTCAAAACTCGCGTGCCAAAAGAAGGCAAAATACGAAAAAGCGGGATCTCAGGGTTAGTCAAAATCAGGCTATGCTTTTGATGTGCCACGACCTCGGTTTTTCTGGACGACTATTCCTGCACGGCGCCACTGTTCGGGCCTGGAATGAAAAGATCAGGTTCTCCGAATGCGTGGCTCCAGTGTGAGTGCGAATCTCAGCGCGTAGATATTGCCTGATTTGCCTAAGGTATTGTGCTTTCGAATAGTCAGGCTACCCAAAACCAACACACCCACCCAGCGGGCTGATTGAATCTCAATCAGCTCGCCAGGCTAAGTGCGTTTAATGAATTCAATGGCTATATGGAGTCAAGAATGAAGAATGAAAAGAAACAAAAGAAAGAAATACGAAAGCACCGCGGAAGCAGGAGAGACAAGGGCGCTGTTCCAGTGGTGAAGCTCGTCGCCAACGTCGAAGACGAGAGTTCGGGCAAGGCCTTCAATCGGTTCAAGTTAGTAAAGGTCGGTGGTGCAGAGGCAACGGTTGAACTTGCGCGATCAGCCTCGGAGGACCCAATAAAGCTTGCAAAAGAGCTGTTGGATTTTAATGCAGACTTGCCAACTAATAAACTCGATACCCGCCACCTAATAGAAGAAGCATTAGGTGCAACGGACAAAGATCTAGTCCTCCGAGCAGCACAACTAGGCTGGCATGAGAGGGCTTTTGTGTTGCAGCGGGCCATTGTGGGGCAAGGCGTGTGTCGTGGTCGGCGCCTTGAGCCGCCATCACAAAGTAACGAATACAGGCACCCGCTTCGCGAAATGGGAGATCTCGAAACCTGGAACAAAGTTATCGGAAAGACCGCTCAATGGTCATCAATTTTGACGTTTGGGATCTCCTGTGTATTCGCGTCGGCATTGATGAAGCCCGCCGGTATGCAGCCCTTCATAGTTGTGTTCACGGGTGACAGCAAGACTGGCAAGACGACAGCTTTGATTGTAGCTGCTTCAGTCATCGGTATCGGAAGCGAGAGCGACTTGCCCAACTGGAATATGTCGGATTCAGCCTTTGGACAGGCTGCGCGTGCCTTTAACGATTTAGCGCTGATTGTCGATGAAATCGGAGCACTTGACGGATTGCAGCAAGATGCGCGCAAGAGGATTCGCAAATTAATATTTCAATTTGCGGCAGGGACTTCGAGGGCGCTTAACAGCAACACAATTTATTCAACAGGGGCTGCAAACAGCGATGCTCGCGGTATCCTGCTTACTTCCGCTGAGAAGTCGTTTGACGTTTATGCAGAAATTGCGGGGGAGACACGGGATGCGGGTGAATTTGCCCGAACGATAGATTTGCCTGCAACTGAGTCGGTCAACAGCACAATACTCGACCGTTTTCCGCGCAACATCGCAGAGTCGGGGAGAGACGATTGGGCTAGAGCCAAATTGAAGAAACTCAGGAGGAATTGCCAAGAGCAGCATGGGCTACCGATCGCCGCATTCTTAGAACATGTCACTTCGCTCGAGCCGGTTGAGCTTCGCAACCGTGTCGATGCGGCGATGGCGGAATTTCTTAACGCAGTCCGGTACGAAAAGAGCAATGGAGTAGTTGGCCACATGGCCGATAACTTTGCTTTGGTCTATGCAGGCGGCGCAATCGCGATTGAAGCGGGAGTGTGGGAGCTGAGCCTAAAACGGCTCAAGATATTTCTGGTTCACTGCTTCAGCAACGCTGTCCAAGGTGTTCCTAAGCCTAGAGATGTCAAGAAGGAGACCATCACTAGATTTCTCGAGCAACTGGCACGCTGTGAATTACCGTCGAAGAAGAATGCTGCAAGAAAACCTTCACCACCGGGATTTAAGTGCCGCCAACACGGTGGCGAAAAGCGTGTTGAGCTTGCAGTACGAACGCAATTGTTTAGATCGTGGTGCGGAGGTCAAGCGGGAGAGCAACTTGTATTGCACTGGCTCCGTGACCGAAATTTACTGCAGGCCTCTCAGGAGGCCTTGGGCCAGAAACAGTTAACCGCTAGTGCTGTGGGGCACCGCAAGAGGGTCGGAAAAGAACGGACTAAGTGGATTTGTTTCCTAGATCCGGTGGCGACCAACGAGTGACGTAGCCCTAGATCCAAGGTGGCACAAACTTAATGCCATGTAATGGCAGCGTTGCAATCTCTAACTGCTAGGCATGAGTTTGCTAAGCGGGTAGGCCCAAGTTCCTCGCGACGATCAAAGTCGCCCTCGCGCGCGCGAGGGCGACTTTTCGTCACTATGGGGGCAACCTAAACGTGGACAGCAACGTTCAAAACTAGCGTCATTCAGCAACGGAAAGTTGCCGCCCTCAATAAATATTTCAGCAAATTCAGTGCATTAAATGGTGCCGCTTAGGTGACTTGAACACCTGACCCCGTCATTACGAATGACGTGCTCTACCAGCTGAGCTAAAGCGGCTAACCTGGGCGGAGGCATGACGCACAACACCGCCCCAGACGTTTACCTTAAACCACGAACGGTTCAAAGACCGTTTAAAGGCGGGCGATTTCACCGGGCTTGCCGGTAATTTCCCCCACCAGACGTTTGGTCCAGCACGGAGATTGTACCAATTCGCTTCGCGGAGCGACGCTGATAGCCTTATTGGCAAGAAATGGCAAGCACTGCTTGGCGCGGGCCGGACCTCGCGCCGCACCCGATCCAATTGTTACGAATGGATTCTGTAAGGCTTGGGCGGCCCTTTTGGGACGTCGCTAGGGGCATCGGCCTCCGGGCCGGGATCGTCAGGCGGCCGCGGCGATACGAAAATCAGCGGTTCACTGGCCGCGCCGCCACGTTTGGTTTTCTTGGCCCGCTTGCCCTTTCGGGGCGCCGGCTTGGACGTCTCGCCTTCCCCGCTCAAATTGTCGGATTTGGCCGCTTGTGGTTTTTCCGGTCCGGAGGCGTCGCTGGCATCCCCGGTTGATTTCGCACTTTCAGGAGATTTTACATCCTCAGACTTTTCCAGCGCAACCGTGGCTTCTTGGGCGCCGGCAGGTTTTTCCGCTGGTGCGGGTTTTTCCGTCTTCACTTGGGAGGGAACGGCCTTGCCAGATGACAGGTCGACGGCCGCACGTCCCATGGGCACCAAACCACCTTCCGGTATCGCTCCTCCATCTCTGGTCCTATGCTTGGCCGCTACTGCAGGCTCGGCACCGCTTTCGGCCTTGGAAATCATAACCTGGGCCTCGCCCGCAACGGATTTAGAACCAATACCGGCATCTGACTGCGAAGTCCTTCGTCCTGCGTCCTCGCGTTGGCCGCGTGCCGCTTCCGAGGCCTTCTCGTGAGTCGACGCCTCACTTGTCGCCGGACTTATTTCAGTAGCCCCAGACTTCGTTTCAGACTTCGTTTCAGACTTCCGGTCCGTCTTCGTTTCAGTTTTCATTCCAGACTTGGTTTCAGTTTTCGCTGCAGCCTTCGCTTCGGCCTGCGGCTCAGTCGACTTCGCTAAATTGCTTTCGTCTTTTTTTTTCTCTTGCTGGGATGGGACGGCGTTCGACTTGGCTGCAACATCCGCCGCACCTTCCGTTTTTGCCGTCACGGGCTTGGCCACATCGACAACGTCCGCATCGACGACATCTTTCGCGACAGGCTTGGCAGCCGCCGGCTTGGCGCCACCAGAATGTGCCGCATCGGCGTTACGCGACGCTTGATCAGGCGTAACGTCCTTTGCCCCCACTTCAAGCGGCGCACCAAGAGCAACGAGTTCTTCCAGTTTTCGCGCCACGATTTCGTCGGCGGTCTTCTCCATGCTCTCGACAGGGACCCGCCATTGGAACGCATCGAGCGCTCCCGTCACCGGCGACACCGCCGCCCAATGTTCCGATACGATACCGTCCGCCGTCCAGGCCGGATCGCGTGGCGCATTGACAGCGCGCGCCAACCACTCCCGAACCGCACCCTTGTCGCCATGTTGTTCGCCCTCGACGCGCGCCATCAGCGTGCAGGCGCGTTGCGTCAGCCGGTTATCGATCAATGGCTCCAAGGCGCCGCGCGCCACATCGAATTCCTTGGCTTCGATTGCTGCATTCGCCAGAGCGATGGAACTCTCCAGCGCGTGTGGATTGAGACCGGCAAGTTTTTTGACTCGCTCAAGCCGATCGCGAGGACTATCGCCGAGCCGCGCATATGCAAATGCCGTGGCCAGATCCGGGTGCGGCGATTTCTGCCATGTCTTTTGCAGGATCTTGGTGGCCTTGGGCGTACTTCCGCGCGAGGCCAGAAGCCGTCCTGCGATCGCGGCCGCAGGCACCAGGTCAGCGGCCAGGTTGTGCGCATCCATCGCCAGATTCAAGGCACGCTCAGGATCCTTGTCTTCCAGTTCTTGGGCCTGCGCGGTCAACAGGACGGCGCGGCGGCGGTCCGCGCTGGCCTTTTCGACGTGACCGTTCTTGCGCGCGACTGCCAATGTTTCCAGCGCGCCTTCCCACGAATGGTCCTTGCATTGCAAATCAAACAGCGCTTCAACCGGCCAGCTTAGCTTCGGGTTGAGCCCGACGGCCCGTTGGGCAAACTGCGTGGCGGCTTCCGTTTCGCCTTCGCGCTGGGCTTCCAAAAACAGACCGCGCAATCCCAGTTGCTCGGTGTCGGGGGCGGCCAGCATCGATTCATAAATCCGCCGCGCCGTCGCCTGATCGCCCGACAGTTGTGCAGCTTGCGCGCGCAGCAAGTGCGTCAGCGGTTCATTCGGCATCGACTTGCGCGCCTGGATCGCATAGCGCGTCGCCGTCGATCGGTCGCCCGCTCCAATCGCAATCATGCCCGATGACAAAGCATCAAGTCCGCGCTTTTGCCGGCGCTTGTTGAAATAGCTGCCAATGGTTGCCGGGCTCTCCCACAGGTGGCGCAATAGCGACCACGTGACCAGCGCGAGACCGGTAATCAAGGCCAACGCGACAACCGCGTGGAAGACCTGGATCTCAGCCTGGTAGCCTTCCCAATTGACCACGATCAGGCCGGGCCTGTCGGCGAGCCACGCAAGGCCGCTGGCAAGAGCGATGATGAAGGCCAGGAACAGAATAAGTCGTAGCATGATAAAACTCTTAACCGTCTTCAGTTGGTGCCCGACAATGAGGCCTTGAGCTGGTTTTCGATCGATGCCAGCGCAACGTCGACCGCGTGCCGGTCTTCCACTTTCTTAAGCCAGCCCTGGGCCGCTTTCTGAGCTTTCTCAGGCAGGTTTTTGGCAAGCTCCAGGACGTCCGACAGCCGCCCGGCTTCAAGCTTGGCTTCCATCCGCGAGACGACCGCCTCAGCGCTTTTGTCACCCGCGTCATGATTGACCTTGCGGACTTTCACGACCGAGCGCGCATTGGCCATTAGCTGGTCAAACACCGATCCGCCGGAAGGCGCTGCCGAAGCTTCGATAATGTCATGAGCGACCGTCCGGAATGAGGATTGCAGCTTACTCACCGGCGCGACACCGGAATCGCCGAATTTTTCAAGTTTGGCGACATCGATCAGTCCGCCGGCGGTGCCCTTCACCTGGGCCAGTTCGCCAGCAAAGCTGTCACCGCGTTCAATGGCGCGTTCCAGGTTGGCAAGTTCCAGCGTCAGGACAATCCGCTTGGCATTTTGCTTTCGGTCTTCTTCCGCCGATACGACGTTGGCAACGCGGTCTTCCAGGGAGGTGATCTTCTCGGCAACCGGCTTAACCGCCTTGTCGACATCTTCGGGACTGGCCAGCTTGGCGATTTTGGATGTCACGTCACCTTCCAGGCCATCCAGCTTGCTGGTGATCCTGGCCGTCTCTTCTTGTACGACGCGCAACGTGTCTCCAAGCCGCGTCGTATCGGCATTCAGCTTTTGTAGCTGCTGGCCAAGCCGCGCGGTATCGTTGCTGACGCCGGCAAGCTGCCGGTCGACGCGTTGCGTGCCAGACCGCGCCGCTTCACTTGATTCCTCAATCTGGGCAAGCCGTGTTGAAACCTCTTCTCCGACGCCCGCTCGAACTGCTGCGATCTGGTTCTTCAGCGTGGCTTCAAGATCGGCCATACGGCCGGTCAATGCAGCCAGCCTGGGGACGCTGCCGCTATTCTTGTTGCTTTCCGCAAACGCACTCATCGTAGCGAGCTGCTGTTCAAGCTTGGCGATACGTTCTTCCTCGACCTTTGCACCAGTCGGTGTTTCGGCAACCTGCTTGGCAAGCTTCTCAGTCTGCTGACCCAGTTCGGTCTGTGATTTTTCAACCGATTCTATTGATGCCTTGAGGCCTTCAAGTTCCGCAATTCTGGCCTGTGCTTCAGCCAATGATTTGGCAAGCGCGGACTGATCGCCATCACCGCCCGCGCTCTTGTCGGCTTTTTCCAATGCAGCAAGCCGGGCTTCCAGGGCCTTGGCTGCATCATTTTGTTTCTCCGCCACGGCGGGCAGGCCGAGGTTCGATTTCAACTGCGAAATCTGCGGCTGCAATGCGTCCGCCCCTAGAAGCGTGAGGAACCCGCCCACAAGCCCGGCAACCAGATGTGAGAAGAACGATCCGATGCCAGAGCCCGAGCGCTGCTTTTGCGAAGGTGGCGGAGGCGTGGCTTGGATGCCCCTGAGCCGGCTTTCGCCTGTGAAGGCTTGCCGCCACCCTGGGTTTTCTTGTCATCGGGTGTCGTGCTGCCGGCCAGACCGGATGGTTTTGCATCTGAAGAAGCCCCTATACCCGAGCCTGAACCGGTTGCGGCGGGCTTCGAACCAGCCAGCGGCGTCGATGTCTTCGACTTGTCGCTTGATCCGGGCGGCGTTTTATCGCCTGCCGGCTTCGCGCCGACCCCGGCGGCGCCAGAGTCGGCGCCAGAAGCCTTGATCTCGGTCGCCTTCAAGTCCAGCGTGGCGTGGGGTTTCTTGCCACCGGCGCTTGCGGCCTGCGAAGGCTTGCCTTTGCCGGGGTTGTTTTTCTTGTCAGTCATAAAATCGCTAAGTCCTCTGACGCAACGACGGTACGCGTGCAATTCGCGGTCTCGGCAGATCATCTGCGAGCCCCGCTCCGTTTCAGGCGCAATTTACGCCGCGAATGGGTTCATGGCCTGGATTGTTCCGACATCCGGTTAATGAGCGCAAGAACTTCTTCGGACCTCGGCCTCAAAGATACCTGTATCAATGAAGGGTTAAGCGGCTGCAAAGCATCTGCAGTTGCCTGCGAAATGCAGGCGTATGACACTTCCCGGGCCTCTTTTTCCAGTCGAGCGGCCTCGACAAGCTGAATATAGGTGCGAGACGCTTCAGGCGACATCAAAAGTACGGCATCCAGATGACCTGAACTTAAAGCCAGCATTGCCTCCTGTGACAAGTCTTTCGCTCTGACAGCTTCATAGCAGCCGATAGTATCGACCCTGTAGTCTTTCGCCCGAAGCGCGCCTTCCAGGTCGAATGCAAGCTTATATCCAGCAAAGTGGATCAGTCGGCCGCCCTGCGGCGCGGCTTCCGCGTTGATGACGTCGACAAGACCGGCCGCGGTTCCCGGGCCCTCAATAACGCCGTGAAAGCCCAGATCGTGCGCATCTTGTGCGGTTCTGGGGCCAACCGCAAATACAGGAAGCTCAAGCAGTCCGGGCAACAAGGGGCTCTTGGCCACCGACCGGACAGCATTGCGGCTGGTAAAAATCAGCGCCTGCACCGATCCCGGCCCCACATCCAGCACTGGCAGAAGTCTGACCTCCATCAGCGCCGAGCAAATGACCTCGTGCCCCATGGCTGCCAACTCGGCCCCGGTCGTTGCGGCGTCGGGTTCCGGCCTGGTAACGAGTATCCGCATTTATCAACCCGTTCGCTTCCCACTCAGTCGATTGACGTGCGGCGCCATGGTGCACTTGCCTCCAATTGCGCTGCGCGAATGCTATCAGATCTGTGCCTTCAATCGGGCGACAAATTCTGCTCCGGCTTTTTCAAGCAGCTCATTCGCCAGGCCTTCTCCAAGGCTGATGGCGCTCGCCGCAGGCCCCGATATTTCGCCACTGAAACTCTCTGCACCATCAGGCGATAAAACTTCGCCGCGTATGCTCAACTCGCCAATTCGAAGTTCGGCAAGTCCGCCAATGGGTGTCCGGCAGGAACCTTCAAGCGTGCGCAAAAACGCCCGCTCCGCAGTCACGCATAATGCGGTGGCTTCATCGTTGAGAGGGGCAAGCAGGTCGGCGATAGCTTCATCGCCATCGCGGATCTCCAGCCCGACAGCACCTTGCGCCACCGCCGGCAACATAGACTGCGTCTCAACCGGTGCCGTCACACGGTCGGCCAGACCGAGCCTGTTCAAGCCCGCACATGCAAGGAAGGTCGCATCCGCAACGCCATCGCTGAGTTTTTGCAGCCGTGTCTGCACATTGCCGCGGAACCCCACGACCTCAACGTCCGGCCGCCGGTTCTTAACCTGGGCTGCCCTTCTCAAGCTCGACGTCCCCACCTTGGCGCCCTCGGGCAAATCCGACAAAGACGCATACTTCAGCGAGAGAAAGGCATCGCGCACGTCTTCGCGCGGCAGGATCGAGGAAAGCTTCAGCCCCGGCGGTAGCTCGGTCGCAACATCCTTCATCGAGTGCACCGCCAGATCGATTTCTTCCGCCAGCAGCGCTTCTTCGATCTCCTTGGTAAACAGCCCTTTGCCGCCGACTTCCGAAAGCGGCCGGTCCTGGATTTTATCTCCGGAAGTCTTGATCACCACAATCTCGAAAGCGCTTTTCGGCCGCCCGTGCGCCTTCATAAGCAGACCACGTACCTCGTGGGCCTGAGCCAGCGCCAAAGGCGAGCCTCGGGTGCCGATCTTGACGGCGGGTTCTTGCACGCTGTGTTCCTCGGGTGTAGGGCGGGAGCATCATGTCCCACTGCCAACAATTGACTGGCCGCCATTAATGCCGCTCCGGCGTTGTGAAGGCAAATCCGATTAGATCCATGCAGTAAAATGTCCATGAGGACGCCAGATCTTGCAGACCGAGCCGAAAAACAATGACACCCTGGTTCTGGGAATAGAAACCAGTTGCGACGAAACCGCAGCCGCCGTTGTCGCTCGCGATCCTGACGGCGAAGCGCGCCTGCTTTCGTCGGTCGTGCGCGCGCAATGGGAGCACCACAAGGACTTCGGCGGCGTCGTCCCGGAGATTGCCGCCCGCGCCCACGCCGAGTGCCTCGATGAGATCATCCGCATGGCCGTGAAGGAAGCCGGCGTCTCTTTGGCCGAAGTCGACGCCATTGCCGCCGCCGCCGGCCCCGGTCTTATCGGCGGCCTGATCGTCGGCCTCGTCTCCGCCAAAGCGATAGCGCTTGCCTTGAACAAGCCGCTTATTGCCGTCAACCACTTGGAAGCCCATGCCCTGACGGTCGGCCTCACCGACGGGTTGCGCCCACCTTACCTGTTGCTGCTGGTCTCGGGCGGTCACACGCAGATCCTCCTCGTCCGCGATGTCGCCGACTATACCCGCATCGCCACCACCATCGATGATGCGCTGGGCGAAGCCTTCGACAAGACCGCCAAGCTTCTGGGTCTGCCCCAGCCGGGGGGACCGTCGGTGGAGGAATTTGCTGCAACTGGCGATGCCAGCCGTTTCCAATTGCCCCGCCCGATGAAGGGTCGCGCTGAGCCGCACTTCTCATTCGCCGGTCTGAAAACG
The DNA here is from genome assembly GCA_022600345.1 of Alphaproteobacteria bacterium. Classification (GTDB taxonomy): domain Bacteria; phylum Pseudomonadota; class Alphaproteobacteria; order Rhizobiales; family Hyphomicrobiaceae; genus Filomicrobium. Next base: position 10,114 of record JAHZKP010000045.1, read on the forward strand.
GCCGTCCGCCACCGCGCCCGGGAGGCAGCGCCATTAAGTGATAAAGACGTTGCCGACCTTTGCGCCGGGTTCCAGCAGGCGGTAATGGAATCGGTTCTTGACCGATGCCAGCACGCCATCGCCCTTGCCCGTGAAGAACTGGGTGACGACCTGCACCACTTCGTTGCAGCCGGTGGCGTTGCAGCCAACCACGTCCTGCGCGGCGGCCTGACCTCGCTCGCCGAACACAACGGTCTCACCTTTCACGCTCCGCCGATCGCCTTGTGCGGTGACAACGCAGCCATGATTGCCTGGGCGGGAGCCGAACGCCACAGCCGTGGCCTCATAGACGACCTTGATGCACCCGCACGGCCCCGCTGGCCGCTCGATGCCCAGGCCCCAAAGGTTCGTGGCGCTGGTGTGAAGGCGTAAGCGCCTGCTACCTGATCATTGCAAGATCATCCCCATCCTTTTGCGTCCCCGGAAAATGCGACAAGTATTTATCCGGGGTCTTCCCAAAGGCAAATAAGTCGATTAGCTGCCGTGCCGCGGCAAGATCCCGGATAGCTCACTTGCTGCGCTGCATGAGCTTCCGGGAATGCAGTGAGTTTGGGTCAGTCTAAGTCAGTCGTTCGAAAGCCTGCTAGATCGACTTATCAGCAGACAATCCACGCGGCCCCCGTTGATCGCATTGCGAGCATCGTTAGTGTGGTCTGGGAACACTTGGGAGAAAAGGCATCCAATGACTATCGCAGCCGGCAAAATTGGTAGCATCGGGGTGATCGGCGGCGGCGCCTGGGGAACGGCATTGGCCCAGACCATGGCGCTTGCCGGGCGCGATGTTCGGTTGTGGGCCTTTGAGCCCGATACCGTCCGCGAGATCAACGATTACCATATCAACCGGGTATTCCTTCCCGGCGTCGAAATTGACAGAAAAGTCCGCGCCACGGCCAAGCTGGACGAAGCCGCAGCTTGCGATGTCGTGCTCCTTGTTCCGCCCGCCCAGCACCTGCGCCGCATCGCAACGGAATTGGCCGGCCACCTGCCCGATGGCCGCCCCGTCGTCGTTTGCGCCAAGGGCATCGAGCAGGCAACCGGCAAATTGATGGGCGAAGTGGTCAGCGAAGTCCTGCCGAATGCCACAAAGGCGGTTCTGTCCGGCCCCAGTTTCGCAGCCGACGTGGCACGCGGCCTGCCCGCTGCCGTAACGCTGGCCTGCGAGGACGAACAAGACGCCCGCACTCTTGCCGAAGGGCTGGGCTATCGAAATTTCCGCATCTATTCCTCCACCGATACGACCGGGGTTGAGCTGGGCGGCGCGGTCAAGAATGTACTCGCCATCGCAGCGGGAATTGTCGATGGCCGCGAGCTGGGGGCCAGCGCTCATGCAGCGCTCGTGGCGCGCGGTTTTTCCGAATTGCGCCGCTTGGGCGAAGCGCTCGATGCCAGCCCCGAGACGTTGATGGGCCTGTCGGGCCTGGGCGATCTGATCCTCACCTGCTCCAGTCCTCAGTCGCGCAACATGTCGCTTGGCCGCGCACTGGGCCAGGGCCGCACGATCAGGCAAGTGCTGGGAGAACGTCGTGCCGTCACTGAAGGCGTGTTCACCTCTGAGGCCGTTGCGCGAATTGCGGAAGAAAAGGAAATCGACTTGCCGATCTGCGCCGCCGTTCATGCCATCGTCAAGGATCGCGTGTCGGTCGAAGATGCGATCGAAGGATTATTGTCGCGTCCCCAGCGCGCCGAAAGCTGAAAAGTAGATCAGAGCAAATTGCAAATGACCAATACCCCAACCAAGTCCAAAACAAAGGCTCCGAAAAAGAAAGCGCCGGCTAGGAAAAGCCCGGCGAAAAAGTCGGCAGCGGCAAAGAAGCCGGCCAGTAAGAAATCTTCGGCCAGAAAACCAGTGGCCAAGAAGGTTCCTGCAAAAAAGAAACCGGCTGCCAAGAAAGCTGCGGCCAAAAAGCCGGCAGCTAGAAAAAAGGCCCCTGCCGCTCCGGTAACATTCGAGCGCCCGGCCTATTGGTTGTTCAAATCAGAGCCCGACGTGTTTTCCTTCGACGATCTGAAGAAGAAGGGCAGGAAAGGCGAAGAATGGGACGGCGTCCGCAACTATCTGGCGCGGAACAATATGCGCGCGATGGAGATCGGCGAGCTTGGCTTCTTTTATCACTCCAACATCGGCCTGGAGGTCGTCGGCATCTGCGAGGTCTGCAAGCTCGCCCATCCCGATTCCACCACCGACGACGAACGCTGGGAATGCGTTGATGTCCGCTACGTTTGCGAACTGCCAAAGCCCGTCAAACTCGTCGACGTAAAAGCCAACCCCACGTTGGAAAAGATGTCGCTCGTCACATCAATGCGCTTGTCGGTCCAGCCAGTCCTCGCCGACGAATGGGCCGAAGTTTGCCGCATGGGCGGGCTCGATCCCAAGAAGATCCGCTGATGACAAACACGCCCAACATAGAGCCCGCCCACAAGCCGCGACCGCGGCTCGGTGCGAGCGCCGCCCGCGCGGAGGCCCGAGCTATGCTCGGATCAGCCGTGAGCGAAACAGCGCCTGGGCTCGATCCCAAGAAGATCCGCTGATGCAAGATGGACCCAGCGAAGTCGCGCCACCGCCCCACGACAAGGAAGCGCTTTCCGCATTCATCCGCGCTAACACCAAGTTGATGCGCCCCGAACTGGTCCGCGAGCTTCAGCTCCATCTCGCAGAAAAGTCGCTTCCAATCTGGGAGAAGTCGGAGGAAGAATTGGGCCGGATGAACCTGCCCCCGCCATTCTGGGCCTTCGCCTGGGCCGGCGGTCAGGCGCTAGCCCGCTACCTGCTGGACACACCCTCAATCGTGGAGGGAAAGCGCGTTCTCGATCTGGGATCGGGTTGCGGCATCGTTGCCATCGCGGCAATGAAATCGGGCGCCGCCCACGCGCTTGCAGCAGACGTTGATCCGTTCGCCGGAGTGGCAGCCAAACTCAATTCGCGGCTCAACGTCGTTCGCATCGAGGCCACCGACGACGACCGGCTCGACACGACGCCCGATGACCGTGATGTCCTCCTCGTCGGCGACCTGTTTTATGAGCGCGAATTATCAGCCCGAGTGGTTTCTTTCATGGAGCGCATGGCGGCTGCCGGCGTACCCGTTTACGTCGGCGATCCGCGCCGCTCGTATTTTCCGATCGACCGGTTCGAAAAAGTCATCAGCTACGATGTCGTCACCTCCGGTGAATTGGAAGACACCGAATTGAAACGGACAGCGGTCTGGCGGTTGAAAGCGTGAGGCACCGGGCTTGTTGGGTCGGGCCACCCGCATCGTCGTTGCCTTGAGCTTCAAATATTGCAGCGGTCAACTAGCAGGCTGTTAAAAGTTGTTTCCGTCTGAATCCCAGAGAGGTGCGGTTAGAATGAGATGCGCAGCATCGGCCGGCATGCGTTCCAATGGGGTCGAATCCCAACTGCCGATCGCAAGCGGGGTGAGGATGAAATCTATGGCTGTGATCTGACCGGAGGAATAAATTGGGAACGGCTTTCGTAGCGCTTTACGTAGCTGAGTGGGCGGACTCTGAGGACCAGGAGTTGGATGATGCTACGCTGGAAATAGGCCGGATCGTCTTTCGGTCCGTTGTCGAGGTTATGGAGCGCGAAAGGCCTCGCGACCAAAAGTGGAAAGGGGAGCTCGATGCGTCCTATGGTATAAAGTATTTGTATGTAGGCGGGGCCCACCCAGACTCGGGATTTGATCTTGGGCCAGCATTTTTAAGAGCAGTTCGCTACCTCAGGGAGCATGGTCCACCCGAATACTATCCGGAAAAGGATATGGATTTATTATATCGGCAGTTGGACGAGCTTGAAGAAACCTATTTGGAGCTCAGACCGCAAAGGGACGTATGATCGCGTTCTTTCCAGTATCTCCAGAATCTCAAGTAGACCTAATTGGAAAAAAAGCTGAGCAGGAGCATGGGTGGCCTGAGCCCCCCAACACCACTTCAACCGCCATCCTCCAAGCCCGATTCATGCCCCCAACAAAAAAACCGGAGCCCCCATCTCTGAGAGCTCCGGTTCAGATTCTCTGCAACGGCGGCGCGGGCCGGTGGTGCGATTCCGCCTAAGCCGTCTTCGGATCAAGCTCACCGGTCGAGTAGCGCTTGGCCATATCGCTTTGCTGGATGACTTTGATCTTGGAAGCATTGCCAGCCGTGCCGAAGGCTTCGAGACGTTCTTTGCAGACACTCATCATCGCTTCGCGCGCGGGCTTGAGATATTTGCGCGGATCGAATTCGGACTTGTTCGTTTCAAACATCTTACGGATCGTGGCTGTTGCCGCCAGACGCAGGTCGGTGTCGATGTTGACCTTGCGCACACCAAACTTGATGCCGCGCACGATCTCTTCGACCGGCACGCCATAGGTCTCTTTCATCTGCCCGCCGTACTGGTTGAAGACTTCCTGCCACTCTTCGGGAACCGAGGATGAACCGTGCATCACGATGTGCGTGTTCGGGCATAGTTTGTGGATCTTCTCGATCACGTCCATCGCCAGTACTTCGCCGGTCGGTTTGCGCGTGAACTTGTAGGCGCCGTGCGAGGTGCCAATCGCAACCGCCAACGCATCGACCTTGGTTTCGTTGACGAACTGGCGGGCTTCTTCCGGGTCGGTCAGGAGTTGCGATTTATCCAGCTTGCCCTCGAAGCCGTGACCGTCTTCAGCTTCGCCTTCGCCTGTTTCCAACGAGCCCAGGCAGCCCAGTTCGCCCTCGACGGACGCCCCCACCATGTGCGCCAATTCGGAAACCTGCTTGGTCACGCCGACGTTGTAGTCGTAGTCGGCCGGCGTTTTGGCGTCTTCCTTAAGCGAGCCATCCATCATTACCGAGGTAAAGCCGTTGCGGATCGCCGACAGGCAGGTGGCGACATTATTGCCGTGGTCCTGGTGAATGCACAGCGGGATATCGGGATAGATCTGCTCCAGCGCTTCCATCATCTTGGCCAGCATGATGTCGTTGGCATAAGCGCGCGCCCCGCGCGAAGCCTGGATGATAACCGGCGACTCGGTTGCCTGCGCAGCCTCCATGATCGCCAGCCCCTGCTCCATGTTGTTGATGTTGAATGCCGGCACGCCATAGTCGTTCTCGGCTGCGTGGTCCAAGAGCTGTCGAAGTGTGATCCTTGCCATGGCCTCAGGCCCTCCTGTTTCGCGTTATGTAAATGCGTTCATTTGTTGATCAATCGAATTCATCGGCAGTTCTGCCCGATATTCAAACCGCACCGTGTATTCAGGCGCGCCCTAAAACCTCACGCGCTGCGTGCACAGCAGCCTTGGCCGTGATGCCGAAATGCTCGTAAAGGTCGCCCGCAGGTGCCGATGCGCCAAAGCTTGACATGCCCACGAACCGGCCGTTTACGCCCAGCCATTTCTCCCAGCCGAATCCGGCCGCCGCCTCAACGGCAATGCGCGGCGCCGTGCCCAGCACGGCATCGCAGTAGCTTTGGTCCTGGGCTTCAAACTTCTCCCAGCACGGCAGCGAGACGACCGCCGCACGAATGCCGTCGCTTGCCAGCGCCTCAGCCGCCTGAACCGCAATCTCCACTTCCGAGCCGGTGGCCAGTATAGTGACGTCGCGCGTGCCCGAAGTATCGCGTAATACGTAGCCGCCGCGCGCCGACAGGTTTTCTTCCGTGTGCTCGGTTCGCAACGTCGGCAGGCCCTGCCGCGACAGCGCCAGGACGGACGGGGCAAATGCATCCGACAGCGCCGCCTGCCAGCACTCGGCCGTCTCGACAGCATCGGCGGGGCGGTAGACGTTGAGGTTCGGCATCGCCCTCAGGCTTGCCAGATGTTCGACCGGCTGGTGGGTCGGCCCGTCTTCGCCAAGACCGATCGAATCATGCGTCATCACGTAGATGACCCGTTGCCCCATCAAACAAGACAACCGGATCGCCGGCCGCGCGTAATCGGTAAACACCAGGAACGTTCCGCCATACGGAATGAAGCCGCCGTGCAGCGCGATACCGTTCATCGCAGCAGCCATTCCGAACTCGCGCACGCCGTAGTGCAGGTAGTCGCCTGCATAGTTGTCGGCCGTGACCGGCACCATGGCCTTGGTGCGCGTATTGTTCGAACCGGTCAGGTCGGCTGACCCCCCGACCATGATCGGCACCGCCGCGTTGATCACTTCCAGCGCCATCTCAGACGATTTGCGCGTCGCGACCTTGGGCGCCTCTGCCGACAGTTTGGCCTTGTAGGCATTAATCGTATCGCCCAGATCCGCAGGGAGTGCGCCCGCGACCGCCGCTTCGAACTCGGCATGCTTTGGCGATGCATCAAGCCGGCTTTTCCAGGAAGCATGTTCGCTGGCACTGCGCTTGCCGGCCGTCCGCCAGGCGTTGAGGATGTCCTCAGGGATCTCAAAGGGAGCAGCAGACCATCCCAGCGCTTCACGCGTTAACGCGATCTCATCGTCGCCCAGCGGTGAACCGTGGGTTGCCGCCGTCCCCTGCTTGTTGGGCGAACCTTTGCCGATGATTGTCTTGCACGCGATCAGCGACGGCCGCTCATCGCCTTTGGCCGATGCGATCGCTGCGGCAATGGCTTCTGGGTCATGACCATCAATGCTCACCGTCTGCCAGCCTGAGGCAGCGAACCGCGCCAATTGGTCGGTCGATGTTGCAAGGTCGGTCGAGCCGTCGATTGAGATGGAGTTGTCGTCCCATAATACGATTAAACGGCCAAGCTTCAGGTGTCCGGCCATATCGATGGCTTCATGGCTGATGCCTTCCATCAGACAACCGTCACCGGCAATGACGTAGGTGTGGTGGTCGACAAGATCGTCGCCGAAGCGCGCATTCATCATGCGTTCGCCAAGCGCCAGGCCAACAGATGTTGCAAGCCCCTGTCCCAACGGCCCCGTCGTCGTCTCAATGCCCGCCGCGTGCCCGAATTCGGGGTGTCCCGCAGTGCGGCTGCCCAATTGCCGGAAATCCTTGAGCTGATCGAGCGTCATGTCCTGGAAGCCGACCAGGTAGTGCAAGGCGTATTGCAGCATGGAGCCGTGACCGGCCGATAGCACGAACCGGTCGCGATCAGGCCAGTTGGGGACGCTTGGATCGATCTTCAAAAAGCGCGTGAACAACACAGTCGCCACGTCGGCCATACCCATTGGCATGCCCGGATGCCCCGAGTTGGCTTTCTGGACGCCGTCCATGGCAAGCGCGCGGATGGCGTTCGCCATGTCGGCATGGGACGCGCCCGGTGCGTCTGCAGTCGTTTCAGCGGCACACATTCTTTGACAGCTCCTTGGATCGCTTAGCGGGTGGATCAGCCCTCATACGGGCGGGCCACATCACTAGGATGCTCTTTGTTTTCTTTCGATCAGTCGGTTGATTAGCGGCGTCAGGATCACCTGCATAGCCATTTCGAGCTTATTGCCCGGAATGACGATTGAATTTGCCCGCGACATGAAGCTGTTGTGTATCATCGCGGTCAGATATGGGAAGTCGAAGCCACGCGGGTCCTTGAAGCGGATCACCACAATGGATTCGTCAAGCGTCGGAATCCGGCTTGCGATGAACGGGTTCGACGTGTCGACGGTCGGCACCCGCTGAAAGTTGATATCCGTTTCAGCAAACTGCGGGCAGATATAGTTCACGTAGTCGGGCAGTCTGCGCAAAATCGTGTCGGTAACCGCCTCCGCCGAATACCCCCTGGCAGCCTTGTCGCGGTGGATTTTCTGTATCCATTCCAGGTTGATCACGGGAACGACGCCGATTTTCAGGTCAGCGAGTTGGGCCACATTTACGTCCTCGGTGACGAGTGCACCATGCAGTCCTTCGTAGAACAACAAGTCGGTCTGGGCTGGGAAGTCCTCCCATTCGGTGAACGTGCCAGGCGCTGCTCCTAATTGCGCGGCCTCCTCGTCGGAGTGAACATAGTGCCGGCAGCGCCCCTGACCGGTCTCGCCGTACTGCTTGAATAAGGCTTCAAGGTCGGCAAACAGGTTTGCTTCCGGTCCGAAGTGGCTGAAGTTGTGGTTGCCGGCTTTTTCCGCCTCAGCCATTGCTTCCGCCATGCTCGCCCTGTCGTACCGGTGAAAAGCATCCCCCCCGACCAGGGCGGGCGTAATCCCTTCGCGCCTGAAAATCAGTTCAAACGAGTGCCGGGCTGTCGAGGTTCCGGCACCGGAAGCACCAGTAACCGAAATGATTGGATGCTTTGCTGACATCTAAGGGGCGATCTTTCCAGGACCAATCGGTGGATGGGAAAAGAATACGGGCGTCATCGCAACTACTCGCGCAATAGACCGCGCTCAGAAAACAGCGGTGAATTCTCATCCCCGCCGCCCCGTTCGATATACTGCGCGATCCGATCGACCTCTTGGCCAGGCCCGAAGACCAGTGGAATGCGCTGGTGCAGGTTATCCGGCTTGATTTCGAGAATCGGGCGAACCCCGTCTGTGGCCGCTCCGCCGGCTTCCGCAACCAGTAGCGCAACGGGAATGGCTTCATAGACCAGCCGCAGCCTTCCTTGTTCGTATCCTTTGCGGTTGTCGCCTGGATAAAGGAATATGCCGCCGCGAATAAAGATCCGGTAGGCCTCCGCCACCATCGAGCCGACCCAGCGCATATTGAAGTTCTTTTCGCGTGGGCCGTCCGTACCCGCATTGAGATCGCCGATATAGGTCTTGATCGCGACCGGCCAGTGCCGCTGGTTCGATGCGTTGACCCCATACTCGGCCTTATCGGTGGCAATCGTTACGTTGCGGTGTGTCAAACGATAGACCCTGTCTGCCGGGCTCATGGTGAAGATATGCGTGCCATCTCGAACGGTCATGATCAGAGTTGTCTGCGGTCCATAAACGACAAAGCCGGACGCCATCTGCTCTTTACCGGCCTGTAAAAGAGCCTGCGAAGGGGTCATGCCCCCGCCGACCGGCAGCACCGAAAAGATCGTCCCGATCGATACGTTGGTTTCGATATTCGATGAACCGTCCAGCGGATCGATGGCCACGACCATCGGCGCACCCTCGTTGAGGATTTCGGCATCGTCGGCTTCCTCAGAGCCTAACGCGGCAACCGGCGCACCAGCCAGCGCATCCTTGAACAGCTTGTGGGCCTCCACATCTAGGAATTTCTTGATGTCGCCGCCACCCGCATCGCCGACCGTATCGGCCAGGCCTCTTGCAAACGGCCCCTCGGCAATAATCGCCGCCAGTTCGACGGAGGCCGCCGCCATCGCGATGATCGTTTCCGCCACGGCTGACTTCTGGGTGTCGCTGCCGGACCAATCGGCAAGATATTCGGCCAGTGTGCAATGTTCTGCTGTCATATCGTCAAATGCTCCCTTCGGCACTCTCGTGAACCCACCCTGACGCCTGGCCCCCATCCGGCCTGCAATTGCAAAAACCGGCCCTGGCGGGGATGACCTCGCCGACGAGCGTAGCGAAATTCCTGATTGGGGAGCTTGTAGCAGTGCCGGACTTGGCCATCAACGCGCGAACTAGCCAACGTAAATTCAACTGGAGGCATCGACAACTTAAAGTACGGAAAAATGCATAGAACAGCACTCATTCCGCCAACCCATATTGATCTTAGAGCCGATAACGGGCGTATTGTAGGGGAGCCAAATAAGCGGCCGGCAAGCGCCGCACTGGAATGTTCAGCCGAGCGAGGCCTGAATGAAGCTAGGAAACGCTGTAAGTCTTCTTGGGGCAGGTGCCCTGTTCGTCAACGTAGTGGGGGCCACGGTCGCTCATTCAGCCGACCTGACCGCACGCGAGGTGACAATCAAGCTGTTTGAGGCCGATGCAGCCAACCCGGTCGACTTCAGCGATCTCAATCTGACGCTGATCGATATCTCCGGCCTTGACTTCAAGAAGGCGACATTTGAGGGGGCCGATCTTTATGGCACCGATTTGTCCGGTTCCGACCTGTCAGGAACTGATCTGAAATATACCCGGCTCGACCGCTCGTCCATTATCGGCACAAACTTCTCAAAAGCCGATCTGACGGAAGCGACGCTGCTCCGGCCGACAACATTCACCAATGTGAAGTTTGATCGTAGCGAAGTGGCGAACTTCAGCGGCGCGACCCTTGTCCGCACCCGCTTCTTCGCCCGTCTCGACGGCGCCAACTTTCGCTCGGCAAACCTGACCGAGGCCGATTTCAGCCCGCTCGAATCCGGCGCCAATACAATTTCAACGGTACCCCACAATCAGTTGAGCGGCGTCGATTTCACCGGTGCCAAGATGCATAAGGTGAATCTGCAGCAAGGCGTTCTCGACTTCGCGATCTTTACCAACGCAGACCTCCGCGACGCCGACCTGAGGTCCGCCGATCTGCGCGGCGCCGACTTTACAGGCGCCAATCTGGCCGGTGCCAACCTCACAGGAGCGAATCTGGCAGGCACCCGGTTGTCGGGCGCGAAGGGGTTGTCCTCGGCCAAGGGGCTGGATGTGGCAGGCAACCCGGCGGCCAATCGTGATGAGTTGAAGCGACCGTGACCCCCAATCGTCCGACCAAATCCCTCACCCATAAAGCTGGTCGACCCCACAGCCGCCGGGGCTTCACTGCCGCAGCGGTGTTGGTCGCGGCGATGTTCGGTGCTGCCATCGCCGCGGCGCTACTGAAACCGGTTCGGGCCCAACAGGACTTTGGCTACGTCGACACCGCCCTGGTGATCGCCGTCGATGTCTCCAACTCGGTCGATGAGCGCCGCTACCGCCTGCAGATGAACGGTATTGCCAATGCGCTGGAAGACCCCGCGGTTATTGCGACAATCCTCAGCGGCGCTCAGGGCGCAATCTTGGTCTCCCTGGTCGCCTGGTCGGACCGGCCGCAAACGGCGCTTCAATGGATGAAGATATCCAGCCGCGAAGAGGCACGCATGGTGGCGGCAAAAGTCCGCCGCTTGCCCCGAATCTCGGGAGAATTCACCTGCATGGCCGACATGCTCCGCTATCTCAACAACAAGGTTCTGCCGACGGTTCCCGCCCGCGCGCTTCGCAAGGTTGTCGACGTATCAGGAGATGGCAGCGACAACTGCAATTCCACAATCGCAACCCCGCAGATCCGCGATGAGATCGTCGGCTACGGCACGATCATAAATGGCTTGCCGATTCTCGAAGGGGCCGAGGCGAAGACCCTGGAACAGTGGTACGAAGACAATGTGCAGGGCGGTGCCGGTTCATTTGTCCTGGCAGCCAAGAGCTTCGAAGATTTCGGCCGCGCGATCCGCCAGAAGTTCATTGTAGAGATCAGCAGCCGTCCAGCAGGCCCGCCAAATGATCAGCGCGCCAAAACGCGACTTGCCCGAACCAACGACTAGCGCACTCCCTACCCACTACTCACTACTCCTCTCAACGAAATGCCTTGTCCAGATTGGTCGCCTTGTCGAAATTGACGGCCTTGTCGACGCCTTCCAGCTTGCCAAGCTGCGCCGAATTCAGGTCCGCCCGCTCGAAATTCGTCCCCTCCACATTGGCTCCCGATAGGTTCACACCCGACATTTCGCTCCCCGTCAGGTCTGCACCGCTCAAGTCAGCCCCTCTCAAGTCGGCGTATTCCATTTTTACCCGCGCCATGTTCGCGTCCTTGAATGACGCGCCTTCAAGGTTTGCCGACGACAACACCCCGCGCATCAGCCCCATCGATTGGTTGGTCATATCCGCCGACAGATTGGCACCATCGAACTTCGCGCCCTTCAGGCTGGCATTCGACATATCGGCTGCAACACGAGCTTTGCTCAAGTCCGCCCCATCGAGCTTGGCCCCCATGAATTGCGTCATGAACAGACTTGAGCCTTTCAGCCGCGCGTCGGTCAGGTCCGCTTTCAAGGCCCAGGCCTGATCGAGCACGACGCCTTCAAGATTGGCACCCTTAAGGTTCGTATTGTTGAGACGTGCCGATTGAAGCTTCGCCCGCCGCAGGTCCAGGCCTGACAGATCCAGACCGTTAAGCGCCATTGCGGAAAGATCGAGCGTTTCCCCATCCTTCAGGCCGGCAAGTTTTTCTTCCAGTTGCTGGCGCGTCAAAACCGATTTCGTAAAGTCGGCAGACTGCAAATCAACATGGCGCATCATGTCCTGGGCGCTGGCCGGTCGCATTAACGCTTGGCCCCCGACCAGGGCAGCTATGACAACTGAAAGTGTTGCAGCGCGCGCAAGCTTGAGACTGACCGACATTGGCAAGTTCCTCCTTGGCATCCGGGTTCGTTTCCGATGCGTTTTTTGGGAAAGATGCCATTTCGGGAGATCACACGCGATCACGTTGCCGCGATCAGCTCTGCGTCAGCAGGATTTCGCCTTTACCCAGGCTGGCCATATCGCCCATCAGCCGTCGCGTCGGCCCTGTGATTGCCGGAGGAGCACTTTCCCCAAGCTGCTCACGCCAATGCCGGTCCATGATTCTGACGATCAGCAAATCCAGTTCGCCGCAATCTGCAAACGTCGCCAGCGGCGTCTCCACCATCGGCCCGATCAACGTGCCACGCCTCATCTGCGCGCCTGCGCCCCGCGACAATCCCTGTTCAGCCCAGATCACGCCACCCATCATTCGTGCTCCGGAATTTTCTCCCAGCCGCCCTTTGACCAGCAGCAAGCCGCGCCGCATACGCTCGCCTGGAAATTCGCCAGTGTCGCCTTGAACGATGACGGTTCCGCCTGCCATCCCGTCCTTTTCGCCAGGCTTTGGAAGTCCCAGATGACAACCCGCCGAACCAGAAACCGTCACCAGCCCGCCGCGCAGATTGGAAGCCAGGCAATCGCCCGCATCACCGCGGATATCAAGCTTGCCCGCTTTCATTCGGCGTCCGGCATAGGCTCCAACCGCACCCTCAACGACGATCTCACCGCCTGCGTGGTCTGCCCCGACATAATCGAAGCGGTCAGAACCGCCCTCAAGTCGCAGAACTTCTCCCGGGCTGCCCGAAACCTCGAAACACTCACCCACCGATAGCGGTTGCCGCCCGCCCGAAACGGGCAACGCGCAGATTTCAGCAAGCGACATTCCCGTCAGCCGGCCGGGAACCAGCGCTGACAGGTTCAGCCGGACGGGAGGCGCAAAGCGCAGTTTTAAGGTCAAAGCGCTCATGGCAGATAGTCCTTGAGGTGATAGTGGTGCTGCCCAAGGTTGCCGCCGTAGTTGCCAGCACTGATCCGGGTCACGTTGCGCGATTGTCCCGCTTCAAGTGCTGCGGCAAGTCCTGCCGTCATGGCCTGCCCGACAGCTTCAGACGTCAGCCCGTCAATGACGATTTCCAGGACGCAATTGTCTTCCGGCCCCAGGTTGGAGCTGACAGCCCCTCTCAGCACAGGGCAGAACGCATCGTTGGTGGAAGCCGGTGCGCCGTATTTGGAGCCGACCTTGGAGCCCGAACGAACGATCCCGCCGGGAAACGGCGTGATCACACCAGGCACCTTGGCAATGGCTTCGACGGCCAGTTCGCATGTTTCCAGAACACCGACCCGGTCGCGCCCGATGACCAGGAAGTTGCCGCCGCCAACAGCATCGGTAACGACCCCGACCTTGTCCTCGATGATGAATTCACCGTCCATCACCGGCACCCGCCAATAGCGTTTGTCTCCCAGTTTGCGAGCCGTCTGCCAGCCATCGCCAAAAAACCGCGGGCCCGATGACAGACCGATTTTCTGGCCCGCCTCAACACCGTTGAAACAAGCCGATCCCGGGCTGGTCAAAACGCACTGTCCGACCCTGTTCTTGAGCTGCTCTTCCACCATATCGGGCGCGAATCCGAACACCAGGACGCGAACCCCCGGACGTCCATCTGGCGTATCGCTGGCTGCGACCTCGTGGTCGATGCCGCACTCTGCGCCACACCCGATCACCGACGTGCCAAAGCCCGTCATCGTCACCGCTGATTGTTGGGCCCACTTGGCGCTGTCAGCCGTTATGACGACGCCTGATGCGCTCATCCCGAAGGCTTCGGCAAAGGTATCGTCGATGGCGATGCCGCTGCGCACTATCGCCTCGTTAGATGTCACTTTTTCTTCGCTCATGAAAGGCACGCGACCTCTTCAAACGGGCTGGAGTCTCTCATCAAGGTTTCTGGGACTGTGAAGGTCTCCGCCGCAACGCCCCAACGCCGGTCATAGGCCTCCCCGACATGAGGAATAATGGCTTTGTCGTAGTTGGGTGCAACAGACAGCGTCCGGCCGTAGCGCGGAGCCAGAAGGGCCCCCTTGCGCACGATGAAGTTGCCGTTTTTGACGACGTATTCGGCCCGCCGGAACATCTGCGCTTTGTCCGCGCTCTCCCGGTAGACCGCAACATCGGCCACGCCGCCCGGCATCAGGTGCCCGCGATCGGCAAGCCCCAGCAACCTGGCCGGCGCCTGACGGGTCATCACCGCGATTTCGCTGAGTGAATATTCCCGGCCCATCTGCCCCAGCGCCGAAACCTCCATGGCTTCCTTGGGCAGCCGGTCGATCACCGATTGGCGCACCGAGCGGTCCATCAACTGCGCGATGAGATCGGGGTAGGCCGTGAATGGTCCGCCATTGGGGTGGTCGGTGGTCATGTAAACCTGACCTGGATCATCGATCGCCAGGAACAGCTCCATGCCGATTGCCCATTGCAGGGCTGCGATTTTGTTGCCCGACTTGTAGTGAAAGGGAACCATGCCGCTGCCGTTGGCATCGCCATCCCTGACCGACCACTTCTTCGGCGTCGCCCACTTGCGCGAATTGAACTGGGTCAGCGTATCCGATGAAATCGTGCACGTCGGCCCGAACATCACCTGCCCGACATCGGCGGTAACGTTCTTGTGCTTCGACAAAAGCTCGGCCAGCTTTACAGCCCCCGATGACATGCCGAATGCGCCCTCGGTTCCGTAGGCGTAGAATTGCAGGTGCGCCAGATGCGTCGGCTCGCCTTCGGCTGCTTCGATGGTTGCCACCGCCGTATCGACGCTTCCCGGCAGACCCAGGTTGTGCGTGTGCAGGTGCAACGGATGCGGCACGCCAAGTTTGGTCAGGGCTTGACGCATCGCCGCCGAAATCTGCCGCGAGGAAACCCCGTATTCTGGGATCGTGTCGTCAAGTTCGAACGTGCGAACGTTCTCCTTCAGCGCTGCAACGCCGCCCGGATTGATCGTCTTGGCTCCGATGGCGCGGCTCGACGACAATAGCCAGCCGACATAGTCGGAAATGGTATCGGCGCTTGCCTTATCGCGCAGCAGGCCCAGAAACACATCGTCATTGCCAACCACGCTCAGCGCCGCCCGGTCGACATACGGGATCAACTCTAGTTCGGCATGCGTCGCCACCGCATCGACGGGTGCAACAGCAGGCTCAACAACCATCGTGAAGCCCATGTGGGCATAAAGCGCCCCCGTCGTTTTCAGATCGAACGGAGCCCCGGTCCATTCCTCCGGCGGCGTTTCGACATCGCTATAACGCTCCGGCAGCAACAGCCGCGCCGCAGCCACATTGGCCCCCACAACGTGGGTGTGGATATCGATGGCCCCTGCCATCACCACACATCCGCTCGCATCGATCCGCTCGTGCGCCGGGTTTCCATCGGGCGGCGCGACGATCCGGCCATTGTCGATCCAAACGTCTCCGACTTCATCTCGTTTGCCGGCCGGGTCGACCACTCGCCCCCCTGCGATACAGATGAGGCTCATGCAGCAGCTCCCTTCGATCTGGCAGTAAGCTGCCCGGCAATCGCTTCGAGAACCTGAGCGGCGCTGGGCAATTCGCTTTGTGTCCGGGCTGCCCTGGCTGTCACGAATCCGATTCTCTCGTCTTCACACATCGCCCGATAGTCGACGCCAGGCACGCCGATTCGAATCGCCGCCGCATCGGCCAGGATCGGATCTGGCTGTGCGGTAATCGCCGCAACCGGGAGCTTTCCAACCCAATCGGCAAGAGGCTTGTCGCAGGCGGAGATCCAAACGAGCGCATCCGCCTCGCCGCGCCTTGCCACTTCGCCCGCACGGTGAAGAAGCGGGTCGTGCTCAGGCTTGGAGGCAGCAAACGAAATTGGTGGCGCCAGGCCGGTCAGCGCCTGGCTCATGCGGATCAGTTCGCCTTGTCCCTGTCGCCGCCCAAGCGCAAGAAGCGACCAGCGCGTTTCAGCGGACAGAATGTTGCACAACGACATGGCGGCGAATTGCGATAGTGGGTCAATCGCATCTGGCGCAAAGACGACGACGCCATATTTCGCTGCCTTAAGCCGCTCCTCAACGAATTTCTCGGCAGCCCCGGCTTCTTCCCCTTCAAGCGCCACCGGCTTGCCCTGACTGAGAGCCAGCAGAATGCCCAGTTGTTCGTGGAGCGGACGCTTACCGATGCTGAACGCCTCGACATTTCCGCCAAGCTCCCTGCCCGCGCAACATCCCAACGCGACAATGCTTCTTCCCGGCTTCTCTGCCAGAAGTCGCCCGAACCCCGGGTCCGCCCGCAACGCCTCAGTAATCGGTCCGGCAACGATGACCACGTCGGCGCGCAATGCAGCTTCGCCCGGTACGGTCCCCAACGTCCCTTGTTCTTGCGAAGGCCCCAATCCGGTTGCCGCCACGTGGTCCAATGTAGCGCGTGAAAGCCGCGCCAATTCAACGGCCGCCGCCGCACCGGCCAGATCAATTACGTCGACGACAATCAACGGAGCACGCGAGCGCATCAATAGGTCGGTGGCCTGTTGTATGCCGCTCCAGGCATCGGAACTCTGGGAAATTGGAATGGCGGATGTCCTTTCCGAGTCAGTAGGTTCTGCAGGAAGGAAGCATGGACCTTCGTCGAATACAACTCCCCTGATCGCGCCATAGCCGGACGCACGGTCATTTTCCTCGGCAAGGAGAAGCGCCCAACCCTCAGAACCCGGACCGTTTCAAAGGTTCCCGACAATGCGAAGGCGGTCTTCCCGTCATTGCACTGCCGGATTTCGCTCGTTAGTGTGCCCCCGCTTTGGTCGGCCAGAACCGGCAGGCGCAATAATAACGTTCTCTGGGAGGAATACTTAAATGCTGCGAACGCTCGCACTCGCTCTGATGGTTATGCCGCTTTTGCTGATGGTTGAGGCCAATGCACACGGACCCACGCGTCAGAAGGTGACTGAAACTGTCGAGATCAATGTGCCTGCCGATAAGGTCTGGGCGGTTATAGGCAACTTTCAGGATCTCAACTGGCATCCCGCAGTTGAAAAAACCGAAGGTGAAGGCGGCAACGACGCAGGCGCCAAGCGAACCCTGACACTGGGCGGCGGCGGCCAGATCTTTGAAGAGCTCTTCAAGTACGACGCGGATGCCAAGTTGATCAAATACGGGATCACCAAGGTCGACGTGAAGGTTCTGCCGGTCAACAACTATTCCTCCGTCCTCAGCGTCGAAAAGATTGATGACGGCAAATCGAAGGTAATCTGGAAGGGCGCGTTCTACCGCGGCTACATGAACAATGATCCGCCCGAAGACCTCAACGACGCGACCGCTATCAAGGCGGTCAAGGGCGTGTATCGGAGCGGCCTGGACGAATTGAAAAAGAAGCTTGAGGCAGCCGGCTAAGTGAGCACACAAGTGCCAACTTGCAACAATATGGCACTGAGGGCGGTGGCAGCATCACCCGCCGCTCTCGTGTCGACCGCCCTGGCCGCGCTGCTGATCGGGTTCGCGACGGTGGCCGCCGCCAACGCACAGTCGCAGGCCCTGGTGACAAGTCAGCTTGCCGAACAGGTCGCAGTCGTCGATCTGGCAACCATGAAGGTCACAGCCAGCGTGAAAGTACCCGGCAAGCCTGCCGGAATTGCGCTATCTCCGGACCGAACCCGCGCCTACGTCACCGCACCCGAGGCCAAAACGTTAACGGTCATTGATATCGCCAAGCGGTCTGTGATCGGCCGCGTTACGGTCGGTAGCGGCCCCCTGGGCGTTGCCGTGCATCCACGCGATGGCCGCGTTTTCGTCGCCGACTGGTACCAACATCAGGTCGCCGTCGTAGACCCCGAAAGCCTCGAAATAGTAGCAACTGTTCCGGTGGGAAAATCCCCTTCCGGGCTCGCGGTAACCCCCGATGGGGCCCTGTTGCTTTCAGCCGACCGCGATAGTCACCAGGTCAGCATTATCGATGCCGCATCCTTGAAGATCGTAAAAACCGTGGCGGTCGGCGAACGCCCATTTGGAGTTACGATCGACGGACAGGGCCGGTATGCCTACACCGCAAACGTCAAAAGTAACGATGTCAGCATCATTGATATCGCGCTGGGAAAAACCGTCGCTACGGTCAAAGTCGGCCGTCGGCCTTACGCCGTTGCGCTGGCCAATGGGCAAGCCTTCGTCACAGATCAGTACGCTGGAACCGTCAGCGTGATTAATCTCGCCACCAAAAAAGTCGTTAAGATCATCCAGGTTGGCGCCTACCCTGAAGGCATCGCAGCCGATAGATCGGGCCGTTACGTCTACATCGCCTGTTGGGAGGACAACACCTTCGAGCGCATCGACACCACGACACTTGAAGTCACCGCTCGCGTCGAAGTTCCCGACGGCCCGCGCGCATTCGGCGACTTTTTGCGTTGACGCTGTCGCCGGCAGACATCTTGTGTCTGCATTCATGCGTAGTGTATTGCGAGGCAGCGCAGCCTTGGACTTGTTTTGCCCAGGAAACCGCCAAACCGACATTAGGACTTGTTTGCCCAGGAAACCGCCCAACACGACTTTAGGAAGTGTTGGCACAAGAAACCGCCCAACACGACTTTAGGAAGTGTTGGCAAAAGAAACCGCCCAACACGACTTCAGGAAGTGTTGGCAAAAGAAACCGCCCAACACGACTTCAGGAAGTGTTGGCAAAAGAAGACGAAAACGTCTCGAAAAGACGAAAACTGGAGGATTCGCATGCAGCTTTCGCTGTTTAACACTTTTCCCGCCAGCGCCATGGCCGCCGCAGCGCTGCTTGCCTGTGCTTCGATCGCAAACGCTGCG
This sequence comes from Alphaproteobacteria bacterium, assembly GCA_022600345.1. Classification (GTDB taxonomy): domain Bacteria; phylum Pseudomonadota; class Alphaproteobacteria; order Rhizobiales; family Hyphomicrobiaceae; genus Filomicrobium. The sequence goes on from JAHZKP010000045.1 coordinate 29,010, forward strand.
GAAGCTCCCGCGAGCATCTCATCGGCACTGTTCGAAACCAAGCATATCGACGGTTTGAAGGCGGGAACGACGCTGACCTACGACTTCGAACGCGTCTCTTCCGAACCCAGAATGCTGGGCCCCAACTTCACTGACGACATTGATTTGACGATCAAAAAAGTCGCCGAAAACAATACTCGGACCGTCGGAATCCGCGTCTTTACGGGAGACCGGGGCCGGGCCGTCAGGACCATCGACGGTATGACCGGCAACCCGGTGCTGGTGTTCTTCCTCGATCGGGCAGTCGCCGGATTCTCGCTGTTGGCGGGCGGCAATCGTGCCTACCATAAAAACCGTTTCCGCGTCGCCATGCGCACCAAGGGCGGCCTCATTCCAGAGAAATTTGAGTACAACGGCAAACCAGTCGACGGCTTTCGTTTTGCCGTCCGCCCGTTCACCGGGGATCGCAAAAACATCGACAAAATGAAGGGCTACCAAAACGCCCATTTCGAGTTCTTGATGAGCGATGATTTGCCCGGCTACTTTGCCGAATTCACGTCGAATTACTCAAGCAACAAGCCCGGCTCTCCGAGTTTGCGCGAGCGCATTGTGCTGAAAGGCGTCAAGGTTTCGCAAAAGGCAGCCGAGCCCGCTAATCCATCAGAAGCCAAAAAGGAAGCAGAGGCGGCCAAATGAACAGGTTCATTGCAGCAGTTGTCGGACTTGCCAGCGCATTGGTCATGGCGGCTCAACCATCGGCCGCCGTCGAACTGCCGCCAAACGACTACCCGACCGTCGCCCGCGCCGACTACGTTTTCGGCTGTATGCAGGTCAACGGCCAAAGCCGCGATAGCCTGTTCAAGTGCTCCTGCTCAATCGACAAGATTGCTGAATTGCTTCCCTATTCCGCCTACGAAGAAGCCGAAACGGTGATGTCGGTTCTGCTCAAGGGCGGCGAGAACGTAGCGGTTTTCCGCCACAGGAAGTTGCAGGACAAGGTCGCGCGCATGAAGAAGGCGCAAGTCGAAGCGGAGCTTCGCTGCTTCTGACTGGGCAGAGCTTCGCTGCTTCTGACCGGGCGGAGCTTCGCTGCTTCTGACTGACTGGGCGGAGCTTCACTGCTTCTGACTGGGGCAAGTTTCGCTGCTACTGACCGGGGTAAGTTTCGCCAGCCGGTTGAGTGCGACCGCCACAACTCGCGATCGCCTTCACGGCAGCTATGATCCCTTGGCAACCGCAACCGCCTTGAACGCACGCTTGTCGGTATCGCGTACGCTGACCGAAAGCGGCCCTTCGATTTTCGAAGAATAGGTGAAGCGTATGTTCGGGTCTGTCGACAGCGAAATGCCGCCCTCCATCTCGAACACGACAGCGTCGCCTTTGCGAACTTCCATGTGCTCGACGAACTTCGCTGGGATATAGAGCCCCGTGAGCTGGTTCATCTGCATGCCCGAGTAGTTGGGATGCTTGACCATCACCTGCGCTTCAGAAATCGGCCGCGAACTCTGCTGTGTCTTTGGCTGCAACGCGCGAAGCTTCATTTTCCCAATACTGGCCAACGCCGCGTCCATGTCCTTCAGTGCCGGCGCCGAACACCCACCGGCTGCCTTGACGAACTTCGTTTGCATGTGCAGCGAGCCATCGGCCATCTCGATGACCGCCCGCACGTTGGAATACATATCGACCCTGACGCGCGTCGAAATCCTGCGCTCTCCCAGCCCGGCAGCTTCGCCAAACTTGAAGGCGGCCACGACCGGCGCCGGGTTCTTTTCAACCAGCAGCGTTAACTTGCGCACCTTTGGCGCGATGCTCGCAGGGATGGTGACCGTGATCGGAACAATCGCAGCATCTTCCGCCCGATAAGGTGCTTCCAGTTTGAGTTTCCCACTGCCATCGGCAATCTTCCGCTCATCGCCGAATACATCGCTGCGCACGCTTTGCCAGATTTCCGCATCCTCGCCTGCAACGGCTCCCGGCATGGAAACCGCCATGCAAAGCGCCACCGCCACACTGGCAAATAGTGTGTTCCGTGCGTGTGCTGCGCCGTCGGCCGGTGTCATCAAATCGGTCCTCCTGGACGAATTCAGAATTTCAATGTTGCTGGCTCTATAGTGCCTCACGGCCGCTGCAAAAGCCAATTCATTTGAAGTTCGTTGCCCCCGCATCGCTTGTGAGAAAGGTCGTCGAAGATCACTCCCACTCCAGTTCGGCGAAGGCGGCAGAAACATTGCGCCGGTGGAAATCATCGAATAGTTCCCATCTTTCCCGCTCCTGCTGGGCGGCGCGTGCCATTGCTTCGTTAATGGTTCCGTCCTGGGCGATGATTTTTCGCACATCTGCAATGACAGCATTCAGATAGCGAAGCATTGGCTTGGAGGCATCCCCCAGCTTCATCATCTCCGGCCCATGACCAGGAACAATGCGGTTGGCCTCGACTTTTCCAAGGTTCTTCAACACTTCGACCCATCCAAGGATCGATCCATCAAGCGCCGGCGTGTGCCCCGAGAAAATCAGATCGCCGACAAACAGCGTTTTCGTCGTTTCGTCGCGGATCATCAGGTCATTGTCGGTGTGCGCTGTCGTTTGCGGCAACAAGGCAAGTTGTCGGTTCCCCAGATCCAGGATCACGGGACTTTCGGCGGTTACGGTTGGAAGGACAATCTCGGTCCCCGCGAAGGCTTTTTCGCCCATCGCCTGACGTGCCGCAGAAAGATATCTCTCGCCCCTGGCCGCCAACGCCCGGGCCAATTTCGAATGCCCGACGAATTGAACGCCATCCTGTTTGAAAGCCGCATTTCCCAGAACGTGATCGGGGTGCATGTGGGTGTTGATGACGTATCGGATCGGCTTGTCGGTATGTCGTCGAATGGCTTCCCGCAATTGCCCGCCGGCGCGAAAGCTGCCGCTGGTGTCAATTACCCCGACGCCGCTCTGTCCGACAACAAACCCGCAATTCGAAATGTCACCGTAATTATCCGCCCGCTGAAGGTCATGTTTGCCGCGGTGAACGAACACGCCGTCCGCGATCTCCAGGACGCCAAATTTACGGGTTTTCGCGACAGCCTTGCCAGCACTAGCGCCGCCCGCCACCGTCCACCCGGCAACCGCCAGCAAGAAGCCGATCGCCTTCCTGCGTCCGATGCCTGTCGGCTGTCCGGGCATCCCTGCACCATTTTTCTTCATATCCAGAAAGTTCCTCAAATTTTTTTCGGCATCCGCTCGCGGTCTAGCCGCTTAAAGCGGCACTTGTGGCTCAGGGAAGATCTGACGATCATCGAGCAAGGGGCCGAAAATATTGGAAAATATGGGCTTGACAGGAAAAGTTCCCGATCCGGACCGACTATTCTTCATGTAGACTTGCGTAGTGTGACAAAAAGTGCAAAAACAATCCCAGGCAGCAAACGACTTCAGACATCGGGACCCCCTGATGTTCGCTTCGAAAGTCCAGGTTCAAAAGACCGACACCAACTCAAGTCGGCGAACCTAACACGGACTGTGACACGCTGACGTTGCTGTCCCTTGCAAGCGTGGCAAGATCTCACAAGGAGGAAGCGCAATGCGCAAGAGTGCACTGACTGGTGCGCTGCTGGCTGCCGTCATTGCTTCGCCCGTAATGGCGAACAAGGACCTGGCCAAGCAGATCGATAACCCGGACCAATGGGTTATCCAGACTGGTGACTACTTTAACCAACGTTACTCGAAACTCGATCAGATCAACGCTGGAAACGTCAAGGACCTCAAGGTCGCCTGGACGTTCTCAACCGGTGTTCTGCGCGGTCATGAAGGTTCGCCACTTGTTATCGGCGATACGATGTACCTTCATACGCCGTTCCCCAACAATGTGTTCGCTCTCGACCTAAACGAGCCCGGCCGCATTCTGTGGACCTACAAGCCCAAGCAGGATCCCTCAGTCATCCCAGTGATGTGCTGTGACACCGTGAACCGCGGCCTTGCTTATGCAGACGGAAAGATCTTCCTCCATCAGGCCGACACGACGATTGTTGCTCTGGACGCCAAATCAGGCGCGGAAGTCTGGAAAACCAAGAACGGTGATCCAAAGCGCGGTGAAACCAACACGGCAACTGTTCTGCCCGTGAACGACAAGATTATCGTCGGCATCTCCGGCGGTGAGTTTGGTGTTCTGGGTCACGTTACTGCCTATGACATGAAGACAGGCAAGAAACTGTGGCGCGGTCACTCGGCTGGTCCAGACGATCACATGCTGGTCGATCCGGAAAAAACCATGTCGCTTGGCAAGCCGGTCGGCAAGGATTCGTCCTTGAAAACCTGGCAGGGCGATCAGTGGAAAATCGGTGGCGGCACCACTTGGGGCTGGTATTCGTATGACGCTGAAACCAACCTGATCTACTACGGATCCGGTAACCCATCGACCTGGAACCCGGCACAGCGTCCAGGTGACAACAAGTGGTCGATGACGATCTTTGCTCGTGACGCCGACACCGGTGTTGCAGCTTGGGTCTACCAGATGACTCCGTTCGATGAGTGGGACTATGACGGCATCAACGAGATGATTCTCGCTGACATCGACGTCAAAGGTGAGAAGCGCAAGGTTCTCGTCCACTTCGACCGTAACGGCCTCGCCTACACACTCGATCGCGTCACCGGTGAACTTCTCGTCGCTGAGAAGTATGACCCAACGGTCAACTGGACGACGGGTGTTGAGTTCGACAAGTCGAAGCCAAACTACGGCCGTCCATACGTTGTCGACGCAATGTCGACGGCAAAGAACGGTCCAGACGTGAACACGAAGGGCATTTGCCCAGCCGCTCTAGGCTCGAAGGACCAGCAGCCAGCTGCCTTCTCGCCGAAAACCGGCCTGTTCTATGTCCCAACCAACCACGTCTGCATGGACTACGAACCATTCCGTGTGTCCTACACGGCTGGTCAGCCATACGTTGGCGCAACCCTGTCCATGTTCCCAGCACCAAACAGCCACGGCGGTATGGGTAACTTCATCGCTTGGGATGCTGGTAAAGGTACGATCGTATGGTCGAAGCCTGAGCCATTCTCTGTCTGGTCGGGTGCTCTGGCAACCGCTGGCGACATCGTTTTCTACGGTACGCTGGAAGGTTACCTGAAAGCCGTGTCCGTAAAAGACGGCAAGGAACTCTATAAGTTCCGTACGCCATCGGGCATCATCGGCAACGTCATGACCTATTCCCACAAAGGCAAGCAGTATGTTGGCATCCTTTCGGGTGTTGGCGGCTGGGCCGGAATTGGTCTGGCAGCAGGTCTCACGAACCCAACCGATGGTCTGGGTGCTGTGGGTGGCTATGCAGGCTTGAGCAACTACACCGCTCTCGGTGGAACGCTGACGGTCTTCTCGCTGCCATAAGCTGCGACTTGATCAACAAAGGGCCGGCGTGGGGGAACCTGCGTCGGCCTTTTTTCGGTCAGCTTTGGTCGCATCGCAATGCCGCGGATCGGTAAGAAGTGGTGATCTGGAATCGGGCAGCCGGGCAGCGCCAGCCAAGCAACTTTGCTACTGGCCCAAGCCAATTCACTCTCGCGCCGTTGAACCATATCTCGCGAGCGGGCGTAGATTGCACAGACGATGTGTCAGACAAAATTGGCTGTCTTGCCAGCGGGGCGATCCTGCCCGGTGGTGGTTGCCGGCGGTTGCCGTAACTTCCCGAAATACGCCGTCGACGCTGCCATGCGGTGGCCAACAACGGCAGCAATGATAAGATCGTATGCAACACGACAAACAACAAGCACACCGACAAGAAACGAATCCTAATGGAGGGAAACGCGTGACGAGCACTTGGAAGATCTTTTCCGCCGCCGCAATAATGGCCGGCGCAATTTTAGTGGGTCAATCGCCCTCGGTGATGGCCGAAGCCGTAACACTGGACGATGGAAGCAAGGTAGCCGGCCCCGGCGCGGAATTTGATGCCGATGAAGGTAAGTGGTTCTTGGAGTCGGGCGATCCAACCTACCGGATCACCAAAGATGGCATTCTCGACTTCCTCACCTACCGCGGCTTTCAGAGATACCACTCCGAATGCCATGTCTGCCACGGTCCCGAAGGCGTTGGGTCGACTTACGCTCCCGCTTTAACCGAATCGCTGAAGACAATGAGTTACAGTGATTTTGTCGACGTTGTCGCCAGCGGACGCACGGTCAAAACGCCAGGCGGTGCTGATTCCGTCATGCCGGCTCTGGGCGACAATAAGAACGTTATGTGCTACCTCGACGGTATGTATGCATATCTGAAGGCGCGCGCCGATGGTATCATGCCGCGCGGCCGCCCGAAGGGTAAGGATCCCAAGCCGAAAGGATTGGGTGAAGCCGAGAATGCATGCCTCGATGGCTAGTTGGCAGCGCAGCGGCGCAATAGCGTTCGCAGCTCTTCTCCTCGGCGGCGTTGCTGCCGAGGCTGCTGAGGGCACAAGGGCGGACCTGGTAAACCGAAGCGTGTTAAGGGTTTGCGCAGATCCAGCAAATCTTCCCTTCTCCAGTGACGATCCTGAAAAACCCGGTTTCGAAAACAAGATCGCGGAAATCGTCGCTGAAGAAATGGGCGGCATCGCCGTCGAACACACGTGGTTTCCCCAGGCCACCGGCTTCATTCGCCGGACGTTGTCGTCCAAGGTCTGCGACCTTGTTGTCGGTTTTGCCCAGGGCGATGAATTGGTTCTCAATACCAACCACTATTATCGCTCAGCGTATGCTTTGGTCTTTAAGAAAAACGCAGCCGGTTTTGAGGGCATTGATCAACTCTCAGACGCCAGGCTGAAAGGCAAGCGCATCGGAATTGTTGCCGGCACCCCGCCGGCAACCGTGATGAACCGTGCAGGGTTGTTGGGCTCCGCCAAGCCCTACCATCTGTTCGTCGACCGCCGCTACGATTCACCGGCCGAATTGATGGTCAAGGACATCCGCTCAGGCGACATCGACGCAGGCATCCTGTGGGGCCCCAATGCAGGATATTTCGCAAGCCAGGGCGGCAAGGACGACCTCGCGATTGTTCCGCTGCTCAAGGAAGGCCGCCAACCGCCGATGACCTTCCGAATAACCATGGGGGTCCGCCAATCCGATATTCAGTGGAAACGCGAGTTGAACGATATCATCAAGAAGCGGCAGGGTGATATCGATCAGGTCCTACTCGATTTCAAGGTGCCGATCATCGACGAGAAGGATCAGTTGATCACATCGGCCCGAAAGTAGGCGCCCACTGCGGCTGAGAGCGGGCAACCGGCCCGTGTACGCCGCTGGTACATCTGCTTGTCGCCACAACACGAGAAACGCTCGGCGGGTCTGGGACCCGCCGTTTTTCTTTCAAGCTCAATAACACCCTTGCGTTATGCCGATAGCTTGAGTAAACGATCACTTCCGCCGTTCAGCCAAAGTGCGTTCAGCATCAAGGTAGCCCGCCCATTTCCGCAAATCGGGGCAGGTGAGCAGGCGGAAATGCAGTGGAGCGGGCGATTAGCTCAGCGGTAGAGCACTTCGTTGACATCGAAGGGGTCACTGGTTCGATCCCAGTATCGCCCACCACTCCTCAAGCTTCGAACGAACACCCAGCATCCCCGATGCAACGGTTGACTTTGCCCCCCAGCGGACATAGTTTGCCGTCTCTCCTGACCCGGGCGGAATGGACGGTGGCGGGCTGCGGCAAGCGCAGCGCGCCGTTTGACATTTCGGCGACCGGATAACTGGCAACCAGATTAATATCGACGGGTTTCACAATGAAGGTCCGCAACTCACTGAAATCGCTGCGTTCTCGCCACCGCGACAACCGCATCGTGCGCCGTCGCGGCAAGCTCTACGTCATCAACAAGACGCAGCGCCGCTTCAAGGCCCGTCAGGGTTAACCAAGTCTGGCTCGAAGGGCGTTCTGCTGAGCGCCCGCAATCGCCATACCGATTTCGAGAGGCAAGGCCGGTGCGCCGTGCCGATGCCGGCCTGTCTTTTCGACCGGTCAATGTCACGATTCGGTGTTTGGCGTGAATTGCCGACCGGCTGAGATAGCTTTGACAACTCAAGTGGCCCCGCACTAACCTGTGGCCATGACCAATCCTAGATTATCGAAAAGCATCCCTGCGCTTCTAAGCCTCGCGTTAGCTGGTTTGGCCCTGGCCGTGGCCTCCGTCTCGGCCACCGCCGAAGAGAAAAAGGCCAAGCCCCAGGAGCCTGAAAAGCCCTATCATCAACGCGTTATGGCAAAGCCGCCTGAAACGCCGCGCGCGCGCGCTGAAGTCCTCTCCAATCTCTACGCACTGCTGCAGACCAGCGACCGCGCGTCGACCGGCAACGAGATTTCAGCCGTCATCGAGCGCCTTTGGATGGTCAGTTTCAGCGATACGATCGGTGTCTTGATGCGCCGCTCCAGCCAGGCGCTCGCCGCCAAGAATGAGGTCCTTGCCCTCAAGTTCCTCGATGCCGTCGTTGAGCTGGCTCCCGATTATGCCGAGGGTTGGCACCAGCGCGCAGCCGTCCACTATACCCGCAACGACTTTCCCCGCGCGCTTGGAGACCTTCGCCGGGTGCTTGCGCTTGACGCGAACCACTACAAGGCGCTCGAAGGCCTCTCCCGGTTGCTTGAAGAAACCGGCCAGAAGGCTGGCGCTCTGGCGGCCCATCGCCAGCTTATGTCCGTGCATCCGTTCTTTGAGGGGGCAAAACAACGCCTTCGTGAACTCGAACGCAAGTCAGAAGGCCAGGGCATTTAGCAGGCTGTTGAAGAACTCAGTGAGGTCGCGATGCGAGACGAAATTGGCTGCCGGCAAGACGCGTCCGGTGCAGGTGTGGTGGATCCCACGGCAAACCGGCGCAACGCAGTCCGGCAGTCAATTTCGCCGCATCCCCT
>JAHZKP010000046.1 GCA_022600345.1 Alphaproteobacteria bacterium
CAGGCGATTTATCCGATCAACCAGATCGAATTGCATCACCTTCCTGCTGGATCGACTCGCCGCGTGAGAAGCAGAATTGAATCGATTTGGTCGGAAAGGGCTCTAGCTTCAACATGCGCTTGCGCAATGTTGAGCCAAAGAAAACTCACGCCAACACCGGCTTGCCGTGTGTGGACAAAAAAACAAATCCGCCGCTAAACCCCGAGCCGCGCCATGATCTCGTTTTGCGCCTGCCGAATCCTCGGGCTCCATTCCGCCACCTTCGAGGCCACGAGATTGGCCTGCGACTTGAGGATCACACCATCGTCGAGAATCCTCAGCCCGTTGGCCTTCAGCGTCGTCCCCGTCGTCGTAATGTCGACGATCAGGTCAGCCGTTCCTGCAGCTGGCGTGCCTTCGGTCGCCCCCAGACTTTCGACAATCCTGTAGTCATTAAAGCCCTGCCCGACAAAAAACTGCCGCGCCAGATTGACGTACTTGGTCGCCACTCGGAACCACCGGCCATGCTGGGCGCGAAAATCCCCGGCCAGCTCATCAAGGTGCGCAATCGTTCTTACGTCCAGCCAGCAATCGGGCACCGCAACGATCACGTCGGCGTGCCCGAACCCCAGAGGCTTGAGCATTTCAACCCGCGCCTCCCAATCCGTCATCCGTTCCTGAATGAGGTCGGCACCCGTCACCCCCAGGTGCGCCTTTCCCGTCTTCAGATACCAGGCGATTTCGGATGCCGAGACGAATAAGACATCAACTTCCCCGACACCTTCGATCTCTCCGCGGTAACCGCGCACATTTCCGGTCTTCAAAACCTTCAGACCCGACTCCGCCAAGACCTCGACGGTCTGTTCCATCAACCGCCCTTTGGAAGGCAGCGCCAATTGGAGACGTTCGCTCATTGCTTCAAATCTCCATCTCAGTCGCGCACGGCTGCCAACAGCCGCTCAGTGTGGATCGCACCGCCCACGGCAGGCACATCGCCCGGCGCGCCAACCATCTTCATCAAGCCGTCGTATCGCCCGCCGCCGGCAACCGGCGTCGTCTCTCCCAACTCGGGCACCAACACTTCAAAAACAAAGTCCGTATAGTAGTCCAGCGATCGCCCAAACTCCGCGGAGAATTCCGCCCGCGTTACATCAACGCCAAGATCCGCCAGCAATTGCAGGCGCTTGTGATAGCGATCGAGCGCCGGCGAAATATCGACCCCGCTGTCGCGCATCAAGTCTTTGACCCTTGCACCCGCAGCCCGCGCCGGCGCCTTGACGCCAATGTAACCATCGATCAGGTTCGCCGTCTTCATCGGCAACCGTTCAGCGCGCTGGTCGGCGGCAATCTGCGCCAAACTACGTGCAATTTCTTCAAGCGGCCGAATACCGACGATCTCGATCCTCTCCTTGTCGAAATATTCCGATACTGCACGCACCGCCTCGGCTTCGCGCTTTGGATCGAGGACGTCGAGCAACTCCTGGGGCATTCCGTAACCGGCAGCCGAGGGCGCTGTCGTCAGCTTCGACAATTCCTGCCGGAAAGCTTCTGGACGCCACAACTGGTGGCGCAAACGCATCCTCCACCGCTCCGGCATTTTTACAGAGGCCAGCAATTGGCGGAACAATCCCAAATCGCCAATGCGGACCTTCCAATCGGTCAAGCCCGCCTCGGTCAGCGCCTCAAGGATGGTCGCCAGTGTTTTCGCATCGGCTTTCTCGCGGTCGGTAGCCCCAATCCACTCTATTCCACACTGCCGGAATTCACGTGGATGGGCAGCATCCGCGCCGCGTGGTTGAAATCGGAATGCCGAACCATTGTAGCAATACTTCGATTTTTGAATGCCATCGGGATGCCGTTCCAAATGCAATCGGCAGGTCGGCACCGTCAGGTCTGGCCGCAGACAGAATTCATCACCGTCAGGATCGCAGAAGACATAACTGCGCGCCCGCAACGCTTCGCCGATCACGTCCAAATAGACGTTGGCGGGTTGCAGCACGGCCGGCGCTACGGCCTCGTGCCCTGAGGCAACAAAGGCTGCCATCAGCGTTTGCGCCTGCGCCTCCAGCGCTTCGAATTCGCGTGCGGTTTCTGCGACCATGCTAAAAGCTAATCTCGCTCTGCTTCGCTCAAGTCCTGCCAGATCTTCAGCAATGACGGGCGATGATTTTCTTCACTTCCTCAACAAGGTCCGCCTCGGGAACCGACACCTGGGCCGGGCGGCTTTCCTTCCATTCCTTGTTGTCGGCAATCGACTGCGCGGCTTTCGCCCCTTCAATGAGGTCCTTGATCTGCACCTCGCCGCTTTCGCGTTCATCCGAGCCTTGGATGATGACGCACGGCGCGCCACGCTTGTCGGCATACTTCATCTGCGCCTTCATGCCCGAGGTGCCAAGATACATTTCAGCGCGCACGCCAGCAGCCCTCAGATCACCGGCCATGCGCTGATAACGAGGCAATTCGCTACGGTCCATGACCAGCACAACGACCGGACCCGACGCCGCATTTGTTTCAACCCGGCCCAGCGCCGCCAGGGCTGCCTGCAACCGCGACACACCAATCGAAAAACCGGTTGCAGGAACCGACTGGCCGGTAAATCTGGCGACCAGGTCGTCGTAGCGCCCGCCACCGCCAACCGAACCAAAGCGCACCGGCCGGCCTTTTTCATCGTTGACCTCAAAGGTCAGTTCGGCTTCGAACACGGGACCGGTATAATAGTCCAGCCCGCGCACGATTGAAGGGTCGATCCGAACGCGCTCGTCGGCATAACCGGCCGCCTCGAACAATTCCTGCATTTGCCTGAGCTCGGCGACGCCTTCCCGGCCCGTTTCGCTATTTTCAACAAGGGCCGCAATCGCGTTCAGCGTGTCTGTGCCCTTCTCGGCCCCCGCTTCCACGAAAGACAGAACTCTGGAAATTGCATCCGCTTCAAGCCCGGCCCCTGATGTAAAGTCCCCCGACTCATCTTTCCGGCCGCCTCCCAGCAGCAGCGAGACACCCTCCGCGCCAAGCCGGTCCAACTTATCGACAGCCCGCAAAATCGTCAGCCGCTTTGCGCCGCCAGCATCCGCCGGGTCGATCCCGATACCTTCCAAAACACCATCGAGAACCTTGCGGCTGTTGACCCTGATCTGATATTCACCGCGCCCAATCCCCAAGGCTTCCATGGTATCAGCCGCCAGCATGCAGATTTCGGCGTCGGCGGCGACGCTCTGGGTGCCAACCGTATCGGCGTCGAACTGGGTAAACTGGCGAAAGCGCCCCGGCCCGGGCTTTTCATTGCGCCACACCGTTCCGGTTGCAAATCGCCGAAACGGCTTTGGGAGCTTGTCGTAGTTTTCAGCAACATAGCGCGCCAGCGGCGCCGTCAGGTCATAGCGCAACGACATCCAGCGCTCATCTTCGTCCTGAAGCGAGAAAACCCCCTCGTTGGGCCGATCGCTATCGGGAAGGAATTTGCCCAGCGCATCGGTGTACTCGAACGCAGGCGTCTCCAGCCCCTCGAATCCATAGCGCTCATAGGTTTCCCGTATCGCAGCCAGCATCGCCTGCGTGGCGCGCAATTCAGCCGCTTCAATATCGCGGAAACCTTTCGGCAATCGTGCAGCAGGCCGCACGCGCTTGTTTTTCTTGGCCATGGTTGAGGGTTCTTAAAACGCTGATTTTCGTGTTTCACTCGGAATCGACTTCGGAGCCATATCCGGCTCCGATTGCGCTCCGCTTAACACGCCTTGGCGGGCGGCGCAAAGGCCGCCACGCACCGCGACTGCCTCTGTGCGATAGCCAACGGCACCAGCCAAAGACCAATCACCGCCGTTATTGGCCCGCAACCAGCGGGCTCCCTGCTTCTCTGGCGCTTGCAGCGCTTTGCGGTTCCTGTCCGCGGTCGAGTACATAATCAGCAATAGCCGCAGCCGCCCAGATCGACAGCAATGCCGTCCACCCGGTTGCCGCGAATACAGATGCGTTCGTCAGGCTTCCCACCGCGCAACCGCCAGCGAGCATACCGCCAAACCCCATCAAGGCGGCACCAAACAGATAGCGCGGCATCCCGGTTGCCCCCTGAAAGCCCTCAAGTTTCAACTCCCGGGCCCACGCTGCGGCAAAAAACGATCCGATGAACACCCCAGGCACCAACGCGACGTCAAAGCGCCAGTGCTCGGGCTGCGGCGACAAGAACCACATCAGCGTGTTCGCCGAAGGCCCCGTGAACGTCAGGCTTTCCAACTTCACCGGTACGAACAATTCGCCGTTGAGCGATCCCGTCCACGCCCAGGCGAGCCCGATAGCACCACCAGCCCCGATACCGCCCAGCCAGCCCGCAACGCCAACCTTGCTGCGTATTGCGAAATAGATCGCCGCTGCCAGCCAGACGAGCCCGATCAGCAACCCGCCGACCCATCCCTGGCCAATGTACCCCAGCACATCGAGTTGCGCTCCAGATACTGTCCATAACCCTGCCATGTAATCGCGGACCGGGTGCAATATGCCCCTCAGCGAGGCTTGCGCGGCAACCGCAAACACCAAGCCGTTCAACAACGCCCTGAGGTTCCCCTGCCCAGCCAACACCAGCATCCGGCTCGAACACCCCCGCGCCAGGATCATCCCGGTGCCGAACATCGCCCCGCCGATGATCGCGCCCGACAGGCTTCCCTGCAGCGTCAACTGGCGGATCTCACTGGTATCGAGAACCTCCATGCCAAACAGCATTTGCGTCAGGATAACGCCGGTCGAGAAGGCCAAAAGCCAGACAGCCAGTTTCGGTCCAAATGTACCCCTGGAAAATTCGACCGCCGCCGAACGCAGACAAAACCGGCTGCGTTGGGCTGCTGAACCAAACAGCATGCCAATCAACAAGCCGCCGAGCGCCAACAGCCCGTCTTCACCCAGGGTTTCGCTAAATGAAAGGAGTAAGTCCATGCCGACCGCCGCTGATTGCAATGAATTGACCGGCTGAATAGTGCATCGGGCACCACCCGACATTGCCCCAGATCAATTCATGCGAATTATTGCATTTGTCGCGTTTTCAGCCGCGATGCCCCACGTCGCACTCTGTCGACAATATCTGTCCCGGACCACGCGAGGCTTATAGCACTTTCCGACCAAATCGATTCAATTCTGTTTCTCAAGCGGCGAGTCGATCCAGCAGAAGAGTGGCGCGGGTCGATCTGGGTGATCGGCCAAGCCGCTCGACGCACTGGGCGACCGCCGCTTGGAAACCCGTATTGGCG
>JAHZKP010000047.1 GCA_022600345.1 Alphaproteobacteria bacterium
AAAGTGCGGTGTCCCAAGGGGATGCGGCGAAATTGACTGCCGGACTGCGTTGCGCCGGTTTGCCGTGGGATCCACCACGCCTGCACCGGACGCGTCTTGCCGGCAGCCAATTTCGTCTCGCATCGCGACCTCACTGAGTTTTTCAACAGCCTGCTAGAATTGTGGTGCGGCGCGTGCGCCGGTTGGCTCAGTTGGTTTGGAGATTTCGCCATGATCGATATTGCGACGCCGAAGGGGCGGGTGGTGGCCGCAGCGCTGCGGCTGGCGGCAGAACGTCCGTGGCAAGAGATAACGTTGCGGCAGATTGCGGAAGCTGCGGGGTTAAGCCTTGCCGACTTGAGCGATGAGTTCAGCTCCAAGGCGGGCGTCCTCAGGGCGTTCGTCAAATGTGTTGATCGCGAGGTTCTAGAAAAGGCGCCCGGACCGGTCGCAGGCGAATCTCCACGCGATGCTCTATTTGAAGTGATCATGGCGCGGTTCGATTTGCTGGAGCCCTATAAGGCGGCGTTACGGTCCATCGTTGCCTCGGGCGAAATGGATTTGGCGATGATTGGTCCGATGCTGTCATCGCAGGCGTGGATGCTGCAGGCGGCGGGCATCGATTCGGGTGGACCGGCCGGGGGGGTGAGAACCGCCGGGCTGGCATCGGTTTATGCCCGGGTATTTCGGGCCTGGCTTGATGATGATGATCCTGGTCTGGCGCGGACCATGGCGGTTTTGGACCGGCGATTGCGCGGCGGTGAAAGCGTGATGGCGGGACTGGATGGGGCGATCAGCTCGGTGCGCAAATTGGGGCAAATGTTGCGGTCGGGGTTTGGAAGCAGGACGCGGGCGGATAAGGATTCCGGGCGGCAGGATGCTGAGGGCGATTTGAGAGATGAAGGCACTGGGCCGGCGGAACCTGCGGGGTCGCAGGGGGCGGTTTGACAGGGAGCGCGTTAAAGCGGGATTGAAATGATGGCGCGCAGGCCGCCCATCGAACTTTCGCCAAGCGTAATGTCTCCGCCATGATTGCGGGCGATGTCGCGGGCGATTGCCAAGCCCAGTCCGGTGTTTCCCTTATCCTGGTTGCGCGCAACATCGAGCCGGTAGAAGGGTTCGAAGACGTTGTCGCGTTCTTCGAGAGGGATGCCGGGGCCGTCATCGTCGACTTCGATGCGAAGCCAGCGGCGCTCGGTTGCTGCTCTGATTATGACCGTGTCGCTGAAGCGGGCGGCATTCGATACCAAGTTCCAGATCGCCCGCTTGATGGCATGGCGCTTCAGGGGAAGCACGATGTCCTTGCGGCGGCGGCGCATCTTCAGGCGGATGTCGACGCCCAGAACGCTGGCATCTTCAAGGATGCCTTTGAGAAGCGTCTTGAGCCCCGTAGGGGTGGCCTCTTCGCCGCCGTGGCCGCGAGCAAACGCCAGATAATCCTCCAGCATGTGCTGCATTTCGTCGACGTCGGCGCGCAGTGATACGGCTTCAGGCGTGTCGTCCAAAAGGGCCAGTTGCAATTTAAAGCGTGTCAGGACGGTTCGCAGGTCGTGGCTGACGCCGGCGAGCATCGTGGTGCGTTGGTCGACATGGGTGGTGATGCGCTCGCGCATTTCCAGAAAGGCCTGTGCAGCCTGTCGGACTTCGCGGGCGCCACGGGGGCGGAAATCGGGCGGCTCGGGCCGGCCCTTGCCGAATGCGTCAGCCGCCTGGGCAAGCCTCAGGATCGGCTTGATCTGATTGCGCAGGAACATGATGGCGACGGTCAGCAAAATGACGGATGAACCGACCATCCAGGCAAGGAAAATTTCGGAGTTGGAGGCGTAGGTCTGCGTGCGGCGGGCAACAAAGCGCAAAATTGCGTCGTCGTGTTTGACGCGGATTTCCACGAGGTGGGACTGGCCGACCGTGTCGATCCAATATGGCCGGTTAATCTGCTTGCTGATCTGGCGGGATAATTCGCGGTCGAGGAGGTCGAAAAACGGTTTCGGTCGCGCGGGAGGCAGGTCTTCGTGCTGGAGCACCGACATCTGCAAGTTGAGCTTGTCGCGGGCGAGCGCAATGATGCCGCTATTGCCATCGTCACGGGGGTAATCTTCGTAGACCTGGATGACGGCGGCGATGTCGCGTGCGGTCGCTTCAGACAACCTGGAGGTCACGGCCTGCCAATGGCGCTCCATGAAGACGAACGCCACGACACCTTCCAGGACAACGATCGGGGCGATGATGATGATCAGGGCACGGGCATAAAGGCCCTTTGGGAGGATGTCTGCGACCGTGCGCAGGCCCAGTCCCTGAAGGTAGTTGACGGCTCGTTGAAACCCGACCAGGAGCCGGCGCGAATTGGTGCGCAACGTGCTGCCTGCGTTCGGGCTTAGGAATGCCATTTCGCCGTGTTTCCTGCCGACTTCATGGGGTTGAGAGCGATCGGGTTCACCGACAGCCGCCTTATGAAAAGGCTTTGTTGTTTAGCATCAATCGACGTAGAGGATGTAACCTTTGCCGCGTACGGTTTGAAGGTAAACCGGATTTGACGGATCGGTTTCGATCTTGCGGCGCAGTCGATTGATCTGAACGTCGATGGCACGCTCGCTGCCGGTGGATTCGTCATTGGACAGCTCATAGCGGCCGATCGGCTGACCGGGTTTGGCGGCGAACAGGCGCAACAGTTCGCGCTCGCGCTCGGTGAGCTTCATGGTCTCATCGCCGCGCTTGAGCTCGCCGCGCATGATGTGAAAGACGAAGGCTCCCATGCGGATTTCCTCGCTGCTTTCATTGGCAACCTGGCCGCGGCGCAGAATGTTGCGAACGCGCAAAAGGAGTTCGCGGGGCTCGAAAGGTTTGTGGATATAGTCCTCGACGCCTGCTTCCAATCCTTCGACGCGCTGCTCTGGGTCGGTTCGGGCGGTCAGCATGCAAACTGGAACATCGCTTTGCCCGGTCAGGTCGCGGGCCAATTCTATTCCGGTTTCTCCAGGCATCATCCAATCGAGCAGGATTAAGTCGAACGCCAGTCCGCGCATCGCGGCCCGGGCGCAGGCGGCATCGGCGGCGGTCGTGACACGGTATCCGTTCTGGCCAAGGTAGCGGGCCAGCAGGTCGCGGATGCGTTGGTCGTCATCGACGACAAGAATGTGTGGGGCGTCGTCGGGAAGGGCATCTGGCTGTTGCCTGGCGGGTGCTTCTTGCATTGTTGCGAGCCTCCTTTTCGACGACTGGTATCGTACGGGGCGATTGTCAGGTTGTGCTGCCGGTTAATTGGTTGCCTGTATTTGTGGCACCGTCAATCAGGCGCGCGACATTGGACCTCTCGTCTTCGGCAATCATGGCGAAAAGAAAGCGGCGCAGCGTTTCTTCTGAGTCGGGGCCGGCGCTTTCGAGGGCCTCCTTTATGCGTGCCATTTGCAGATCGGCGAGCTGATCGGTGAGCTTCATGCCTTTTTGGGTAACGTAAAGGTGGCGTTCGCGGCGATCGGACTGGCCGGCTTCCTGAGTGACGTAACCTTCGTCCACCAGTTGCTTGAGGACGGGGGCTAGAGATTGCTTTGTGATGCGCAGTATGACGAGCAAATCAGCGACGCGCAGTCCCGGGTTTCTGCCAACGAAATGCAGTACGCGGTGGTGGGCGCGTCCGAAACCGTAGCGCTCCAGCATCGAATCGGGGTCGCCGATGAAATCCCGGTAGGCGAAAAATAGCAGTTCCATACAAGCCATCAGGGTTTCGCGGGTGTTTGATACTCCGCTCGAGGCGCGCGCGCTTGTATCGGTGCGGTTGGGACGTGTCGGCCTGGCTGTGAATTCAGAGTTCATATCGCGTGTTGCGCCTGTCGGGTTGCCGGTTCGTCAATAAGAAGGGCGGGCTGCATTAGGGCTGCTGTAAGAGGTGGGAGCGAATTACGTCAGCCATGTTGACATACTTTGGGTGTCTTGGTAAGCGTCAAGTTGTTGTGTTGAAGAGGATTTTGGCCGGGCAACCGGATCGGTTCCACAGCTTCTGCAATGTTGTATTTGGAATGTTTGCGCAACTGTTGGTAGGGGTGGATCTTCAGCCGATCAGGGTGCTTCAAGCGGGCGGAGTGGGGTAGGATAGGGGCTCAACCAAGCCAGGATGCCTACCATACGAGCCTACAGCGACTATGCCATCCTGCCGATCCTTTCCGTCTGCGCTGCCTTTTCGCGAACCTGTACTACCAACAGTCTTTTTACGCCCTCAAAGGACACGTTTTATGGCCAGCCTTGTTCCCTTCGATGAGCGCGATGGTTTGATCTGGTTTGATGGCGAGATGGTGCAGTGGCGGGATGCCAAACTGCATCTGCTGACCCATGCTCTACACTATGGAAGCGCTGTGTTCGAGGGCGAGCGGTGTTATGGCGGCGAGATCTTCAAACTAACCGAGCATTCCCAGCGCCTGGTCGAGGGTGCGCGGATTATCGATTTTGAGATCCCCTACAGCGTTGCTGAAATTGATGAGGCGTGCCGGGAAGTTGTCCGCGCCAACAACCTGACCGATGCTTATGTCCGGCCGATTGCGTGGCGGGGAAGCGAGCAGATGGGGGTGTCGGCTCAGGATAACTCGATCCACCTTGCTATTGCCGCCTGGGACTGGGGCTCGTACTTCCCGATGGAAGAACGCCTCAAGGGCCTGCGTCTGACGCGGGCCAAGTATCGGCGGCCGGACCCGGCAACGGCGCCATGCAAGGCGAAAGCGGCCGGGCTCTACATGATCTGTACGATTGAGAAGCACCGCGCTGAACGGGCGGGTTATGCCGACGCCTTGATGCTGGATTATCGCGGCCAGGTTGCCGAATGCACCGGCGCCAACGTCTTTTTCATTCAGGATGGCGTCATTCATACGCCGATTCCCGATTGTTTCCTGGATGGAATAACGCGGCGTACAGTTATCGGCCTGGCGCAGGCGCGCGGGTATCAGGTCGTTGAGCGGGTCATCATGCCTGAGGAACTGGGTGATTTCTCCGAATGCTTTATCACGGGTACGGCGGCCGAAGTAACACCGGTATCGGAAATCGGTGAGTTCAAATATACGCCGGGTACGATCTGCCAGACGTTGATCCAGGACTATATGGATCTGGTTCAGCCCTCGAAAGCGGCGGCTGAATAGCGCTTGTTGCGGATCTGGGGTTGCTTGCGAAATCGTCTTCGGCAGACGATGCGCTGGGAGCGGGACGATTGGTGCCCGCAGGCGGCGACCTGTGACTGTCAAAGCTCGAATTCCACCATACTTGCGATGTGCGGTTGCACTTCTGGTCCATCTGACGGACCCTTGCGAAACAGGCCCTGCCAGGTGTGGAAGCTGGTGGGTGTTTGTTTGCTTTGGTGTTGGTCAGGATTGGAGCGGGTTCGATGGGCAACTCAGGTGACGTGCGTTGGTTAGGCCGAACTCTGGCTGTGGCGACAATTGCGGGTCTGATGTGGGGGCTTGGCGGGGCAATCGGTGCCCAGGCGCAGGTGGGGCCGGGCGGGTTGATTAATCCCAACAAGGATTGTCAGACCATTCGGCGCTGCAATTTTGCTCGTGGTGGCCGGTTCCGCGGTTGTGTTTCATCCTACAGTTGCCGCACGTGCCGGTTTGTCAGGGCGTCGTGCACAATCGGCGGCAAACGGCGGACCTGCAGGCAACTGCGCTGCACCTGGGGGGGATGACGCCCGGTCGTGCTGGCTGGAGGCTGCTACTTGCGGGATGAGCCTGAAGCCACTGCCGCATATATTGCGCCCAGGAAC
Source organism: Alphaproteobacteria bacterium (assembly GCA_022600345.1). Lineage (GTDB taxonomy): Bacteria > Pseudomonadota > Alphaproteobacteria > Rhizobiales > Hyphomicrobiaceae > Filomicrobium. The sequence continues at coordinate 5,720 of JAHZKP010000047.1, forward strand.
AAAGCGATTACGGCTGCGGTTCCAAATAAGAAGGTGTAGGAGAGGCTGTAGCCAAGGGCGCTGCCGATAAGATAGCTCAGGCCGGTCCAGAAAAGGGCTGGGAGTAGTGCAACGACCAATAGTCCTGTGAGCCGGTAATAGGGCACGGGTTCAGCTGCATGGGTCGGGGTGTTGATGTCGACCGCAAGGTCTGCACTGGCTTTCATTGCGGTGTTCCTCCGAATAAAGGAAATGGTGTCTCTTAAATGTGGATTTGACAGCGCATCCACAAGAGTTAACGCAACCTAAACATCGTAGGATGCATCTGAACTATTCCCCACTACTCGAACGAGAAAATTAACGTGCGTAACATTTTTGTCCAAAGTTTGCGCAAGCTATGGAAATTATGGCCGATTCTCAGGAAGTTTACGATGTTTTGGTGGTCGGAGGCGGTCACAACGGGCTTACACTTTCGGCCTATCTTGGCAAATCGGGGCTAAGAGTCGCCGTACTGGAACGCCGCAAAATTGTCGGCGGCGCTGCCGTTACCGAGGAATTTTATCCCGGATACCGCAATTCCACGGCGTCCTATACTGTCAGTCTACTTAGTCCAAAGGTCATGGCCGACCTGGACCTGCCTGAACACGGTTTGAAGATTGTTGAGCGGCCGGTTGCCAATTTCTGGCCCCTGGATGCCAAGCGAAGCTTATTGCTGCGGTATGGGCTGGAGGCGCGTTGCAGGGCGGTTGCTGAGTTCTCAGAGGCTGACGCCGACAGATTGCCAGCCTATGAGGCGGCATTAGACCGAGCGGCTGGGTTGCTCAGGGAACTGGCGTTGGTGACGCCGCCGAATGCGGGCCGCGGTTGGGGCGAGTTGGTGCGGCACGGGCTAACGGCGATGCGGATGTCCGGGCTGGGCGTTGATGATAAACGCCTGCTGGTCGATTTGTTCACCAAGTCGGCGGCAGATTTTCTTTCCTTTTGGTTTGAGAATGAAGTTGTGAAGGGGGCACTGGCCTTCGACGGGATTGTCGGGGCTTATGCGGCGCCTTCAACACCGGGGACGGCGTATGTGCTGTTGCACCACTGTTTTGGCGAAGTGAATGGCAAATCGGGGGTGTGGGGGCATGCGCTGGGCGGGATGGGGGCGATATCGCAGGCCATAGCGTCAAGTGCTGAGGCAGCGGGTGTTTCGATCAGAACCGGCGCTGCCGTCGAGCAAATTCTGACAGAAGGCGGCCGGGCTATCGGGGTGCGGCTTGCAGGTGGCGAAGTTCTGCGCGCACGAATTGTCGCCGCGAATGTCGGGCCGAAGTTGCTGTTTCGCGATCTGATCCCTGAAGGGGCCGTCAAAGAGCAGGACCGCGGGCGGTTCACGGGACTGAAAACAGGATCTGGCACGTTTCGGATGAATGTTGCGCTGAGCGCCCTGCCTGATTTTACGTGCCGGCCGTCAATTGGGACTGAGCCGATGCCTCATCATGGCGCGGGAATCATCATCGGGCCGTCGCTCGATTATCTTGAAACAGCCTACCTGGATGCCCGCCGTGAGGGGTGGTCGCGCGAGCCGGTCATTGAAATGCTGATTCCCTCGACCCTTGATGCGTCGTTGGCGCCGGCTGGAAAGCACGTAGCCAGCCTGTTTGTGCAGCACGTGGCGCCCGAACTTCCCAACGGCCGTAGCTGGAGAGATGCTGGCGAGCGGGAGGCGTTCGCGGATCTGGTGATTGAAACGGTAAACCGTTATGCGCCCAATTTCTCCGCTAGTGTTATTGCCCGCCAAGTACACTCACCGCTCGATCTGGAAGAGAAGTTCGGGCTGGTTGGCGGGGACATATTTCATGGGCAGATGGGGCTGGATCAGTTGTTTTCTGCCAGGCCGGTCGTTGGATACGCCGATTATCGGATGCCGCTGAAGGGGTTATATCTTTGCGGGGCGGGTGCACATCCCGGCGGTGGGGTGACTGGGCTGCCGGGGCGCAATGCTGCAATTGAGATTTTGAAGGATCTGGGGGGCTGGTCCGGGGTGCTGCGAGGTGGCGTTGGCCATTCGAATAAAAGGAGATCGTCATGAAGCTCAGTTCCCTGATACCGATTCTGCGAAGTTTCGACGAAAGCAAGGCTCGGGAGTTCTACTGCGACTTTCTGGGTTTCGAGATCGATTGGGAGCATCGCTTTGAGCCCGGTACGCCCCTATATATGCAAGTATCGCGTGATGGTGTGGCTCTCCACATCAGTGAGCATCATGGCGATGCGAGTCCGGGAAGCACGGTGCGTATCCATGTCGATGACATCGACGTATTACACCGTGAGTTGAGCGAAAAGCAGTATAAGTACGCGCGTCCAGGCGTTCAGGAGCAACCCTGGGGGATGCGGGAGATGACGGTAAATGACCCGTTCGGTAACAAGGTGATATTTGCTCAGGAGCTGGAGACGTGATGCTGGGATGCTGGGTGGGGTTATGGCGAGGAAATCGTTCAAGTGAAATTCGATAAGCCTAGTGGCGATAGCGTCGATGGACTCGACGGTGCTGCTTATCGTGAATTGATGCGCAATCAGGTGACCGGCGTTTCGATCGTGGCAAGCGGTTCGCCGGGGCGGCGCGTGGGTCTGACCGCGACGTCGGTATCGTCCCTTTCAGCGGCGCCGGCCAAGCTTCTGGTTTGTGTTGGGCGGGCAAATCAGGCCCATAACATCGTTTGTGAAGTCGGATACTTCAGTGTCAATTTTCTCGGTGCCAAACAGCGGGCCTTGGCTGAGAGGTTTGCTGGTAAGTGCGGCGTCGATGGCGAGGCCAGATTTGGCGATATGAATTGGGTTACCATGGCAACGGGCGCGCCGGTTCTGGGCGATAGCCTTGCCAGTCTGGATTGTGTGCTTATTGAGAGCCATACGTTTTCAACGCACTCGATTTTCATCGGGCGAGTGGTTGCCGGGCGCGCTGATGGGAACGAGAAACCGCTCGTCTATTTCCAAGGCGGCTACACGGAATTGGCCGGGAACTGACAGGTATGGCGCTCAGGATCAATGACCAGATCGAGATTGACGACGACCTCTTGCAGGAACGCTTCGTGCGTTCCTCTGGGCCTGGTGGGCAGAACGTCAATAAGGTCTCGACGGCGGTTGAACTGAGGTTCGACCTGGCGAACTGCACTGTTTTATTCCAGCGGCAGCGCATCCGTTTGGAGCGGTTGGCAGGGTCGCGTTTGACCGACGAAGGTGTCATCATTCTGCGTGCCGAGAGATTTCGGACGCAGGAGAGGAACCGGGCCGACGCGCGAGAGCGGCTGACGCAGATGATCCGCACGGCGTTGATCGAGCCCAAACGGCGTATTGCAACGCGTCCCTCAAGAGCGGCCAAGGAGCGCCGGCTGAAGGCCAAGACAAGGCGTTCGGATGTTAAGCGGTTGCGCCAGAAGCGGCCTGATTTGAGTTAGGGCTGAGCTTCAAGGAGCAGTGTGGCCTCAAGTATTCACGGTTTGGCTGGAATCACCGCTCCAGCGTGAAAGTCGGGCTATCGTTCAGGGCAGCCGATTCAATCCGTTGGGGGAGGGCCAGTATCGATGCCGCGTTTTTGTGCCAACATCAGCTTTCTTTTCACTGAGTTACCTTTTCTTGAACGTTTCGAAGCGGCAGCGAAAGCCGGCTTTGAAGGCGTGGAGTTCTTGTTTCCTTACGAATGGCCAGCCCAACAGCTTAGGGACCTGGCTGATGCCAATGGGCTGGAGGTGGTTTTATTCAACATCTGGCCTGGTGACTGGGCCTCAGGTTGGCGCGGGTTGGCAGGCGTTCGCGGGCAACAGGGAGAGTTTTTGAAAAGGCTCGATGAGGCGCTTTGCTATGCAAGTGTGTTGGGCTGCCGGCAGTTGCACGCGATGGCGGGCCTCGAGCGACATGGGGCCAACACCGACACGCTTGTGGCCAATATCGGGCTTGCTGCCGAGCGGGCATCATCGGCGGGGATCACAATCCTGACAGAGCCGATCAACCGCGGGGACATGCCGGGCTATCTGGTGCATCGCACTCAGCAGGCCTGCGATATAATTGCGGCCGTGGGTGCCCGAAACGTGGGCCTGCAACTCGACCTTTATCATCGCCATGTTGAGGAAGGCGCAGCGGCTAACGCCATCGGCGAATTTCAGGATCTGACGGCGCATTATCAAATTGCCGGGCCACCAAACCGCGACGAGCCACAGGTGGGATCGGTCGGTAAAGGCGCGTTGTCGCTGGCCGGGGAGGCAACCGGGGAATTGGATTATGAGCCGTTGTTTCGAAATATCGACGCCAGCGGGTACCAGGGTTGGGTCGGTTGCGAATATCGACCGCGCGGTGACACCGTTTCGGGATTGAGCTGGTTCTTTGACCTATCAGGGCAGAATGGTCGGAGCGGAGAGATTTGAACTCTCGACCCCCAGTCCCCCAGACTGGTGCGCTAACCAGGCTGCGCTACGCTCCGACAAGGCGCCTTTTCTGCCTGTTTCCTGGCTCCCGGTCAACGGTCGAATTTGTTAACCGTGTCTGGTTTTGACCGCGGGTGGTGGAGACGGGTTCGCTGAATGCGTCCAGGGCCCATCTCCGGTCAGTTTTGCGCCTGGCGGGCGGTTCGGGGCTTGCGGCGGGTTTTGGTGGCGGATGCTTCGCCAAGCAGCGCGCTGCGGCAAGCCTTGAGTTCGGAAATCGCGCGGTTGATCGCGTCGACGACATCGCTGCCGAATTCTGCCGTCGGAGTTGGGCCGCTGCGCCCGGGCCGGTTTTTCGAGGCGGTTGCCTTGCGGGCCGTTGCGGTTGGTTTGCGACCGGTTTTTTGACCTGCCGATTTGGCGCTTCGGGGAGATGGTTTCTTTTTGGGTAGCGAGGGGGTTTCGCCCATCTCCTTGACTGCCTCGACGCCGCGTTCGCGCAAAATTTTCTGGACGCCTTTGATGGTGTAGGCTTCGGCGTGCAGGAGGTGGCAGATGCCTTTTAACAGCGCCATGTCCTCGGGCCGGTAATAGCGTCGGCCGCCGCCGCGCTTCATCGGTTTGATCTGGGGGAATTTCATTTCCCAGAAGCGGAGAACGTGTTTTGGAACGTTGAGGTCATCGGAGACCTCGCTGATCGTTCTGAATGCCGTGGCCGCTTTCGTCATGTTCGAATCCTGTCCATAGAATCGGACGCTCGTGAGCGTTGGTTGGGCCAATGAAACAAGGCCGCGAACGCCATCGGAATTCGCCGTGGGGCGGTTGCCGGTGACATTGTGCTGCTAAATTGGGTCAACAAACGCACCCGAAATACATTCAGTGTGCGAGCCGGCGGAAGGCAGTTATTCCGAGCGCGGCTGGCTTACTTCGCCAATCGGTCGGCGAAGGCTTACTCAAGTCATGGAACTGCAACCAAATGGGACAATAAATCGCGTAACCCGAATCCCATTAGACCATAGACAAACGCCTTGTGGCCAAGGGGTTCGCAAGTCATCCTCAGATTTTTTCGATTTACGGGGGGCGTATTGCGCAGTGCTGAACGGCAATGGCGGCAGCGCTCTTAAAAGCCCCGCCAGGGCCGGAATATCAGCCTATTCGGCAGCCTTGGGTTTGCGCATGCCGGTGTTGATGCGGTCCTTCATGATATTGGATGGCCTGAACACCAAGACCTTGCGCGGCGTGATGGGAACTTCCTGCCCGGTTTTTGGGATTGCGGCCGACCCGTTCGCCTTTTTCGCGGATGCCGAACGAGCCGAAAGACGACAGTTTGACCGGTTCTCCACCAGCAAGGCTGCTGGAGATTTCCTTTAAAACGAGTTCGACAAGTTCTTGGGATTCGTTTCGCGGCAGACCGACCTGGCGAACGACCGCCTCTGCCAGATCCGCTCTCGTTAATGTCTTGCATACCATGGGCTTGGCCTCCCCAGCGCGCTTTGATCGCAGGATCGTATAGGGGATGTTCAGCAGGGTCAATGATAGAGTTGCGCAACCGACTGATATTGCGTGATAAATCTTGGGTGCGGCGGGCGCTGCCAAGGCTCAATGAGTGCGGTGTCGGTGAGCTGGGCGCGCATGGGTTTGTCAGTCGACGCTCTACCAGCGTGCGAGAAGTGCGCCCCAGGTGAAGCCGCCGCCCATGGCTTCGAGCAGGACGAGTTTGCCTTCCGATACTTTGTGTTGCTCGAAAGCGTGGTTGAGAGCCAGCGGGATCGAGGCGGCGGAGGTGTTGCCGTGCTTATCCAGGGTGATCACGATTCGGTCTGCTGGTACGTCGAGTTTCTTGGCGATACCGTCAAGGATGCGCTTGTTGGCCTGGTGGGGAACGAACAGGTCAATCTCATCGACCGCATATCCAGCGGTCAGCAGGGTTTCCTCGATCACGCCGGAGATCTTTTGAATGGCGTGGCGGAAGACCTCGCGGCCATTCATGCGCAGGTGGCCGACTGTTTTGGTGGAACTGGGTCCACCGTCGACATAAAGCAGATCCTCAAAACGACCATCGGAACGCAGTCGCGAGGCGATGATGCCGCGATCGGTGCGGTCGCCGTGCTGGGGCTGGGCCTCGAGAACAACGGCGCCAGCGCCATCTCCGAACAAGACGCACGTCGAGCGGTCTTCCCAGTCGAGGATGCGCGAAAAGGTTTCCGAGCCGATTACAAGGGCACGGCGGGACTGGCCGGCCTTGAGGAAGTTGTCGGCACAGACCATGCCGTAGACAAATCCCGAACATACGGCCTGGACATCAAATGCGGCACCCTTGGTGATGCCCAGCATGTTTTGAATTCTGACGGCAGTGGATGGGAATGTGCGGTCGGGCGTTGCCGTGGCGACGATAATCAGATCGATGTCGAGGGGATCGATACCGGAGCGAATCAACGCCTGGCGCGCGGCGGCCGCGCCAAGGTCGGCTGTGGTTTCGCCTTCGGCTGCAATGTGGCGCTGGCGAATTCCTGAGCGCTCGACGATCCAGTCGTCGCTGGTGTCGACCATTTCCGCCAGTTCGGCGTTGGTCAATACGCGTGCTGGCAGGTGAGCTCCGACACCTCTTATCACCGAACGAATTACTGCCACTTTTTCCTCTTTGGCTCTTATAGCGAGTGTTTCCATTCCAGCACCTGGTCATCAGGCGCCATCGTTGGAATGCTATCTAAGGTCTTTTTTGTGCTTTGGATTCACAGAGTTTGTTTCACATGTTGCGTGAGGCAAATGTCTGGTCCTAAGCGCAGGTCCTGGATTATTCCAGGCCGGGTGATCACCTTTGATAGGCGCCGCCCGCAACTTATGCATTATTATTCGGCAGCAGATTGGTCGATACGATGATGGAACGTGTCGAGATCGGCTGCAAGCCGTTCGATCAAGCCGGTTTGGGCCATTTCGTAGCCAAGATCGACGGCACTTGCAAAGCCAAGTGCATCCGTGCCGCCGTGACTCTTTATGGCTATGCCATTGAGTCCAAGGAAAGTTCCGCCGTTGACGCGGCGCGGGTCCATCTTTTGTCGTAGGACTTTGAACCCGCCCCGGGCCAGTACCGCACCCAGTTTGGATAGCCAAGTGCGGGTCATCGCGTCTTTGAGGTACTGGCTGATCTGCCGGGCGGTGCCTTCGGCGGTCTTCAGGGCGATATTGCCGGCGAATCCCTCGACAACCACGACGTCGACGCTGCCCTGGCCGATCTGGTCGCCTTCGATAAAGCCGCGATAGTCCAGCGGCAGGCCGGAGGTCTGTTTCAGCCAGGTGTGGGCCTGGCGAACCACTTCATCGCCCTTGACTTCCTCGACGCCAACGTTGAGCAGGCCGACGGTTGGGTTTTCGATATGAAACAGGACTCGGGCCATGGCGGCCCCCATGAGAGCAAAATCGGCCAGTTGGCGGGCATCGGCGCCGATATTGGCACCGACATCAAGGACGATGCATTCGGAGTGAACGGTTGGCCACAGGGCTGCGATGGCGGGGCGTTCAATGGCGGCCATGGGGCGAAGGATCAATTTCGACATCGCCATCAGTGCGCCGGTGTTGCCGGCTGACACGGCGACGTGGGCATCGCCTTTCTTGACGGCCTCAATCGACAGCCACATGCTGGAGCCCTTGCCGCGGCGCATGGCGTGACCGGGCTTGGCGTCCATGGCGATGACGGAATCGGTGTGGAGTGTTCTTGAACGGGCGGCCAGATCGGGGAATTTTTCCAGTTCGGCGGCAATAGCTCTTTCGTCGCCGAAAAAGATGAACTCCATGGCGGGATGACGGGTGAGGGAAATGGACGCGCCCTCGACCACAACCGTGGGGCCGTGGTCGCCGCCCATAGCGTCGAGCGCAATCGTCCTTGGCGCTACCATGCGCTATCTGGCCTCGTAAAATCTGCGTTCTGGAAGGGCAATGTTACCAAGCGGCAAGCAAACTTGATACTCGCGCGGCGGAATAGTGCCCGGGAAGCTGGGAACATAGCTGTTTGCGGAACCGAAACAACCCGAAATTCAGGGCTTCTTCTTGGGGTCGCGAACAAGTTTTGCCAATGCGGCGAATGGATGCTGGTCGCCATCCTCCGGGGCAGTGTTGTCCTTTGGCTTCTGGGGAGGTGTTTCCATTTGGGCATCGGGCTTGCGGGGAAACGGGTTGAGGCCGGCCGACAAGACCTCAAAAGCTATGCGGCCAACGTCGATTGTATCGGAAACGATCGGTTCGAATTCCTGGGCCGTGAGGGCTTCCTCCTCTTCTATTTGCAGTTGCGGGATCTTGTCGGGTGGCAGGAAGACGCAGTCGAGGCGCTCACGGACTGTCTCAATGATTGGGTCGAGGGTTATGACACAGGTGCGGCGGAGTTGTGCGGTTAGCGTGCCTGTCAATGCGAAACGGCCCTTGCCGGCGTTTTTGATCCGGTAGTCAGCACTGAGCGAGATGCAGTCTGGTATTTCCAACCGGTCGGCGATAGCGGAGCGTTCCTGCGCGGTTGCCTGACGTTGCCCGCTGAGGCCTGCGCGGGGGATTTCATGGACCTTGGTATTCCAGCTTGAAAGTACGGGCATGGGCTAAATCCGCAGCTTCATGTGAATTCTTCCAGGTCTGCAAACCCCGGGTGGCCATCAAGCAAATCACCAAGCGATTGACGGGACAGTTTGACGGCGCAGGCCCGTGTGTAGTCGGCAAGCCGTTCGGTTTGCGCCAGATGGCCGGGTTCGGCTTCGTTGCTTTCGAAAATGTGGCCGGCGAGGGCGGTTGCAAGGTCGCTCCTGCCAGCGGTGAGGGCTGCACGGTAATCGCGGCTGCGTTCGAAAAGGCCTGCTGCCGCGCGCTTTACTTTTTTGGGAACGGTGGTGTCTCCGATGCCCAGTTCGCGCATGCAGTCATCCATGTCGGTAACGAAACGCTCGGTGAGCAGCCTGACGGCCTCCTGGCGGGTTGCGGGGGTGCCAAGGTCTCGGGTTGCTTGGGCGTTTGCGGTTTCGGGGGCATTGGTATCGCCTTGCTGCAATCGCTTCAGTACCAAGAACAGGTGCAGCACAATCATTTCATAGCGGCCCTCAAGGGTGTCTGGGACGTCGAGGGTGCTGTAAAAGGCCGGATTGCGGGCCTGCTCGACTGTGGCCGCATAGATGCGGTCGGTTTGTTGATTGAGATTTCGCCGTTGGTTGAACCACTTGAACATTTTCTTGCCTTTGAGGGCCTCTATTGCGTGACCGTCCCCACAGAAGTGGGTTTGGTGGATTGTTGTTTGGTGTCGGGCGGTTTATGCGGGCTGTAGTGACAGGCATTCAAGCGATTCGTGGCGGGATAGGATAACGATGCTCGGTTCTTGCAAGACAAATTGCAATGTCCAATCGGTTGGTGGCCGGGGTGGCCGGGGCCGCGGCAATGGGTTTGTGAGGGCTGGCACACGGCTTGGCGGGATGGCGGTTTTGGGCGCTGTCTTGGTGTTTTCGGCCGGTTGCGGCCAGCAGGTCCTGAAGCATGGGCAGCAGTTCAGCCAGGGCGACTTGCAGCAAATACAACCCGGAATGAGCCGCGAGCAGGTTCGCTTGACGCTGGGTACCCCCTCTACGACAACGACGGCAAGTTCGACTGGCGGCGACATCTATTATTATATTTCCAGCATTGCCACCCAAGCGGCATTCTTCAAGCCAAAGGAAGTCGACCGGCAGGTGGTTGCGGTTTATTTCAACCCATTAGGCTCTGTCGACAGGATTGCCAATTACGGCCTCAAGGACGGCAAGGTGTTCGACTTTATTTCGCGAACGACTCCGGCACCCGGTGGCAACGAGGACGGTATCTTAAAGCAACTGTTCCGCAACCTGGGTACGCGACAGATCTTCGGCGAATAACCGTAAATTCAAGCCACAATCTGCCCGGCTCCAGAATCTTGCACGGTGGCGCCCAGTTCTTTTGGGCGTGACTCTCGGCTGGCCAAAGCCGGCGGGTAATTGATCTGGCTCAGTGCTTCGCCTCATCTCTATTGGATAGAGACATACCTCATGGGAACCGTCGAGACGGTTTTCGGGGCGTATTTTTCTACAAATTCGAATGAGGATCAGGATGGGAACGAGGGATTGGAACGATTTCGTCGCGCAGACCGATAAGCGAATGGCGAAGCTGCGGCGGGATATTTCTGAGCCCGCAAAGGGCTTTGGGCAACTGGCGAAGTCAGCGATCGCGCCGGGGGCGTTGGATTCCAGGACCAAGGAATTGATCGCGCTGGCTGTTGGAATTGCGGCCCGGTGCGATGGTTGTCTGGCCTATCACGCCCGGGCTGCGGGCCGCTATGGGGCAACCCGAGAAGAGGTTCTGGAGACGATTTCGGTTGCCGTTTACATGGGCGGCGGGCCGTCGATGATCTATGGGGCCGAGGCGCTTGATGCGTTCGATTCGTTGACCGCCGAGGGTTGAAGCTGGTCGTTACCACCTGCAGTCGGGCTAAAAGAAAAGGCCCAGCGCGATGCTGGGCCTTTTCGTGTTTTTGCAGTTGTCAGGCTGTGGGCCTGATATTGCCGATCAGTGGGCCAGAACGGCCAGCAGCAGCAAGGCAACGATGTTGGTGATCTTGATGGCCGGGTTTACGGCCGGGCCAGCGGTGTCCTTGTATGGATCGCCGACGGTATCACCGGTGACGGATGCCTTGTGGGCCTCGCCGCCTTTTTCGTGCTTGTTGCCGTCCTTATCGACGAAGCCGTCTTCGAAGGACTTCTTGGCGTTGTCCCAGGCACCGCCGCCCGACGTCATCGAGATGGCGACGAACAGGCCGGTGACGATAACACCCAGCAACATGGCTCCGACTGCGGAGAACGCCGCACCCTTGCCGCCAATCGCACTGATGACGAAGAACAGCACAACCGGGGAAAGAACCGGTAGCAGCGAAGGTACGATCATTTCCTTGATCGCCGATTTCGTCAGCAGGTCGACGGCTGCGGCATAGTCGGGCTTATCCTTGCCTTCCATGATGCCGGGCTTCTCGCGGAACTGACGACGGACCTCTTCAACGATAGCGCCGCCTGCGCGTCCGACTGCGGTCATTGCGATGCCGCCGAACAGGTAGGGGATCAGGCCGCCAAGCAACAGACCGACGACAACGTATGGATTGTCGAGGCCGAAGTTGATGGTGACATCCTTGAAGTAGGGGTACTTGTCGGGATTCTCGGTGAAGTGTTTGAGGTCGTAGTTGTAGGCCGCAAACAAAACCAAAGCGCCAAGACCAGCCGAACCGATAGCATAGCCCTTGGTGACGGCCTTGGTGGTGTTGCCAACGGCGTCGAGAGCATCGGTGGAACGGCGGACTTCAGCGGGGAGCCCGGACATTTCAGCAATGCCGCCGGCGTTGTCGGTTACAGGTCCGAAAGCGTCGAGAGCAACGACCATGCCGGCAAGGCCGAGCATCGTGGTGGTCGCAATGGCAGTGCCATAGAGGCCGGCCAGGTTGAAGGTGCACAGTATGCCGGCGACGATGACGATGGTCGGCAGCGCTGTTGCTTCAAGCGAGATGGCCAGTCCCTGGATGACGTTGGTGCCGTGACCGGTCACGGATGCCTGCGAGATGGCACGCACCGGGCGGAAGCCGATGCCGGTGTAGTATTCGGTGATCCAGACGATGGCACCAGTTACGGCGAGGCCGACAATACCGCACAAGAACAGGTTCATGCCGGTAATCTCGATGCCGGTGGTGGTCGTGGCGATAACGCCGAAGCCGCTGTCTTTATCGCCAAAGACCAGGTAGTTGGCGAGCGCCAAGCCGGCAATCGACAATACCACGGTGGCGATGAAGCCCTTGTAGAGGGCGCCCATGATCGAGTTGTTGGAGCCCAGTTTCACAAAGAACGTACCGATGATCGAGGTGACCAGGCAAACTGCGCCGATGGCCATCGGGTAGATCATGAATTGTGCGAGTTCAGGCTTGTCGAGGAAGAAGATCGCCGACAGAACCATTGTCGCGACCAAGGTCACCGCATAGGTTTCGAACAAGTCGGCTGCCATGCCTGCACAGTCGCCGACGTTGTCGCCAACGTTATCTGCAATGGTGGCAGGGTTGCGTGGATCATCTTCGGGGATGCCGGCTTCAACCTTGCCGACGAGGTCGCCGCCAACGTCAGCGCCCTTGGTGAAGATGCCGCCGCCCAGACGGGCGAAGATCGAAATCAGCGAGGCGCCGAAGCCCAGCGCAACAAGTGCGTCAATCACCGTGCGTGAGGCGGGTTCGAAGCCAAGCACGCTTGTGAGCAGGTAATAATATAGCGATACGCCCAACAGGGCCAAACCTGCGACCAGCATGCCGGTGACAGCACCCGATTTGAAGGCGATGTCGAGGCCGGCTGCCAGCGATTGGGAGGCGGCCTGGGCCGTTCGCACATTGGCGCGGACCGAGACCCACATGCCGATGTACCCAGCCATGCCGGACAGAACGGCGCCGATAACGAAGCCGATGGCGACGTAGATGCCAAGTAACAGCCAGGCGATAACAAGAATGACAGCGCCGACAATGGCAATTGTCGTGTATTGGCGGTTGAGGTAGGCTTGCGCTCCCTCGCGAATGAATCCGGCGATTTCCTGCATGCGTGGATTGCCGGCATCAGATGCCATGAGGCTTTGTGTGGTGAAGATCGCATAGACGATCGAGAGAACACCGCAAGCGATGATCCCCCAGAGTATCTCGTTCATTGACGTGGTCCCTCCAGGACAAGGCCTTGGGGCGGTCGCTTACAACGCATCGTTGTTGCAAGTTTCCATGGTCCCAAACCCCGTGATTTGGCTAATAAGCGCGCGGACAATGACAAATTGGTCTAACGCTGGCAACAAAGCACCTTCGTTAATTCGTACAACTGGCGCTTTTTCCCGAGATTATTGAGCCGACATAGTGAAATGCCCGGAATCTGCGGCCTCAATCGAGACCGGCGATGCCGGGCACGCGAATCTTGCGGTGGTAATTGATTATTCGTGCTGCAACTGCGTCAGCGGCGGCGACGCGAGTTACAGGGCGTAGCCTCGATGGAGCAGCCCCAGCCGGTTGTATCACGGCTGCAGGCTTTCATGCGGTCGTGAGCGCGCTTGAAGTAGGCCCAATCGGTTCCGTATTCGAAGGCGGTGAATTCCTGCCAATCCTTGATAGCTGCCTTCAAGGCGACCTTCTTGGTTCGTTGACCGCTGGAGTTGCCAACGTGGGTGTGGCCGTCCAAGCAGGTTTTGCGACCGACCTTCTTCCAGGAGTGGATGCCGGCCATGCCTGTGTCGTCGGCAAAGGCGGGAGTAGTAAAGGTGAAAAAGGAAGCGGCCATCGCCAAAGCAAGGGCAGACTTGAGTGCCATCGTTGTTGATCCTCGACTTCAAATAAGAGTTTGAACGTGGTTAACAATGGCCGAGTCTGCTTGGGATTTCTTCTCGAAATAATGCCTCCTGGGGCTTTCAGGCATGTCGCGCTGCAAAATCGTCACAGGTTATGATTTGATGCCGGGGGACGTGCAAAAAACCTCCCCCCGCCACCGTCGACTTGAGCAAATTATTTCACGGAACTCCTGACTTGCGTCAGCGTTTGCAGGGGCGAGCCTTCACATTGCAACTCCAGGCCTCGCCGCGGTTGGTTGCAACGGGAGAGCAATCGAAATTTTTGGCTGCCGCAATGCGGAAATCGGCCCACCTGTCTCCGTATTCCAAGCGGGTGAACCCGGCCCAGGATTTGACCGCGACCTGTTTGGCCTTGCGAAGGGTCGGCCAGGCGCCGGTCTGGCCGTAATGATCATGATCGGCCATGCAAAGGCGGCCGTTTTCAATGTGGAGTTTGTGGATGCCTGCCAAGCCTTCGCTTCCGCGAGATGGATTGGCGGATGCGGAATAAGGTGCTGCGGCGACTGCGGCTGCGATTGCGATGGATGCTAAGACTACGCGCATCAAATGGTACTTACCCTCTACTCGGCTACTAACAACGACAACAAAAAACGGCTGTGCAAACGCAGCCATCAACTTGCGGCCGATAGAATCGGAAGAGGGTTAGTATCGGGTTAACGGACGTTCGGTAGGCGGTTGGTTTTCTAGCCGGTCAGCTCCAGCGGCGGTTCGACCACATCCATTGGTCGGGGTTCTCACGGATCCACTTCTCGAAGGTCTGCTGCATCTCGTTCATGATCCACTGAATGTCGGCGGATTGATTGGCCGTGCGAGGCGCGCGCAATTCGTGCAGTTCAATTTCAAAGCGGCTGGAGGTGCCGATGCGGCGGCAGCGCGACAACCATATGCGGGCGCCGACCCGGCGGGCAATCATGGCGCCAATTGCCTGGGTTTTTGCGGGTTTGCCAAAAAATTCGATCGGAATGCCTGTGCGATCGTAGAGGTCGCAGACCATGCCCAACCGTCCGCCTTTTCGGACGTAGTCGGTAATGATGCGGGCGGTCTTGCGGTCGTCTCCATGGTCACCGACTTTACCGCGCCCAAACAGGCCGCCTGGATACAAGTCCTTGCGTTGGTCGCGAAGGTACTGGTCGACATAAGGGTTGGTGACTGAGCGATAAATGGCGGCAGGATTGGCGCCCGACACGGCCAATGGCCAGATGGCAAGTTCCCAGTTGCCCATATGGAGGGAGATGCCGATGGCGGAGCCCAGTTTGCTCTTGTAGCGCTCAAACATCGCCTTGGGCTTGATTGTCATCCTGGCCGGATCGGAAATGATGCGGTCAATCTGCATGGTTTCGGCCATGACCCGGCCGAGGTTTTCCCAGTGCTTGCGGCGAATTTCGTTGAGTTCTTGTTCCGGCTTGTCGGGGAAGGCTATGCGCAGGTTGTCAAGGGCGCGTTGATGGCGCTTGGGGTTGAGGACAGGCGCCAGCCTCGACCACGTCCAGGCCGACATGGCGGTTGCAGTTTCCAGGGGAAAGGCGCGCACGGCGGCAATAGCTATGCGAAGGGCATAATATTCCAGCTTGAAGCGAAGATCGCTTAGTCGCGAAGACGTAGACATGGCTATCGGGTGGTCTCGATCGTGCGGGCTTTTGATGGTGGCTGGGAATTGGCGGTGGTGGGGCGCAAGAGGGCGGCTGGATTCGAGTCTCTTACTTGTGCGGACACAGCGTTTACAGATTCATAGGGCGCTCGGCAATCGGCAAACCGTATCGTGGTGGTGTTAAAGGTGCTGCCTGCATCAAGGGTGGCAGGTCCCGGGGTGGGGCCATGCCAAGGCGCATTGCCGCTTGGCGCAAGGGTGCGAAGGCGTTGATGGCGTGAAGGCTGGCGCCGCGGGCCAGATGAACGGGGAGGAATTCCGAAAGCAATGCTTCGTTCATCGTTCGCACGGCGAAGCTGCGTTCGCTGGCATCGCGGCTGCGGCGGGTGCCGTATGATATAAGGAGCGCCTCGCTGCCGATATCTGCGCCGGCGCTGGCCGCGTTGCCGACCAATTCGGCGAGATCTGCCACGTCTCGTAAGCTGAGGTTCAGGCCCTGGGCGCCGATCGGGGGCATGGCGTGGGCGGATTCGCCGACAAGGGCGATGCGGTTCTGGCCCATGCTTGAGGCCGACATATGAGATAAGGGAAAAGAGGCGCGGGGGCCGGGGTTTGACAGGTCTCCGAGCAAACCCTGCAGGTTGGTTTCTAGGGTGTGCAGGAAGGTTGCATCGTCTAGGCCCAGCAGGCGCTGGGCGACGTCAGGGCGTTCGACCCAGACCAGGCTGGAGTGGTTTTCGGGCATGGGGACGACGGTCAGGGGGCCGGCTTTTCGATGGAACTCGGTTGATATGCCGTGATGGGGTCGCGAGTGGGCGAACGTGCAGGTGACGGCGACTTGGTTGCAATTGGTCGTGGTTGCGGTGATGCCGGCGGCCTGGCGGGTGATGGAATTGCGACCGTCCGAAGCCAAGACGAGCGAAGCTCGATATGAGTTGCCTTCGGCGGTGATGATCTCAACGTGGTCTTTGTCAGGTGAGATGGTGCGGGCGCCATTGCTTTCGATGATGGTCAGGTTTTCAGCTCTTTGTGCAGCTTGCCTGAGGGCTGTGACCAGGGGCCCCTGGGGAATGTTGTAGCCAAATTGGGCTGAACCGATCTCGGTGGCGTTGAAGGTGACTTGGGGTGCTCGGAATAGCCCGCCGGTGTCGTCGATCAGGCGGATGCCGGTGAGCGGGGCGCACGCTTCGGCATAGTTCTCCCAGACGCCAAGGTTTTTCAGCAGGTTAATCGACGGATTGAACAAGGCTGCGGTGCGCGTGTCGGGCCGGTCGCCTGCCGGGCGGTGGGGGGCTGCGATAATTGCGGTCGGTAGGCCGCATTGGGCCATGGCCAGAGCGGCGCAAAGCCCGGCGGGTCCGGCTCCGATAACGGCAACATCTGTCATTGGGCATCAGCCTTTATTGTCTGCATATGCTGCAAGCCTTGGGGGGTGGGCTGTGAATTCGGGGTGCTAGTGGCAGATATCAATAGCGTGAGACAATCGACATTGGCGCATTTTCGTCAATGCGTGTGATGTCGGCTGGAACGTTTTAGTGGCCCAATTTCGATCGAGTTGGCGTGTTTTGTTGTGGATCATCTGCGCAGGTCTGCCGCACCTGGGGCGACCGATTGATTGATGGGGCACTATAAGGCTCAAAAGGCTGATAATTGCGGGCTGGATCGCGAGTGCTGCTCTAAGTCATTGCATTTCAAGCTTATTTTCTCTGCTTCCGGGTTGTGTGTCTGCGGGCGGTGAAGTTTTGTTGACTTGTGGTTGTGGCAGGTGGGTCACGTGTGATTCGCGATCGCTGTCACAACGATGTTTGAGGTTTACCCGGGCTGATCGCTTGGGCTAACTACAAGCCAGTCAGACTGTGCGGGACATCATTGAACTGCCGTGTTGCTGACTAGCGGTGAATTAGTTCGCGGTGTTCAGTCCCGTAGGGACGAGTACCTATTTGGTAAGTTAAGAGGAGAAGTTCAGTATGTACGGGGGACTCTTCAAGTCGACCAGCGTGTTCGCGGTAGCCGCGGCTGCAGGTCTTGCTTTCGGTGGCTTGTCCGCCAAAGCAGCAGATCTGGGCGGCGATTGCTGCGCTGATCTGGAAGAGCGCGTTGCAGAACTCGAAGCCACCACGGCTCGTAAAGGCAACCGCAAAGTTTCGCTTACGGTTTATGGCCAGGTCACCAGCGCGGTGATGTGGTGGGATGCCGATGACGGTCTCGTCAATGGCGTTGACGAAAGCAACACCTACGTTGTCGACCCACAGACTTCGGGTACGCGCTTCGGTTTCAAGGGTAAAGCGAAGATCACATCCGATGTGTCGGCTGGTTACCGCATTGAACTGCAGTATCAGCAGGCCGATGCCACCCGGGTTCGCGTCAACAACGACGAAGGCCAGCACATCCCTGAATTCCGTCAGGCTCACTGGTGGTTGAAGAGCAAGACCCTGGGTAAAATCCGCGTCGGTCAGGCCGACATGGCTAACTCGGGCATCGCGGAAATCAACGTCGCCAACTCCAGCATCGCTGACGGCATGTCATCGTCGCAGGCCGGTGCATCGATCATCCGGAACGATCTGCGTGGCCCAGGGCTTACCAACTTCGAGCATAACCGCCAGAACGTCGTGCGCTACGACACACCAACGGTTGCCGGATTTATCCTGAGTGCTGCTTGGGGCGAAGATGACATCTGGGATGTCGCGCTTCGTTACGCTGGCGAACTGGGTGGCTTCAAGATCGCCGCCGGTATCGCTTACGGCGAAAATACCGATAGCAACAATGGTGCCGGCGGCGCTGCTGACCCCGCAATCGAGACCATCAACGGCGGTATCTCGGTCAAGCATGTCGCAACCGGTCTGTTTGCAACGGCGAACGCCGGTCAACGTGATCGCGGCAGACGCTTCCTTGGTAACGGTCGTCTGGAGCAGGAAGAGGAATTCTGGTTCGTCAACGCTGGTATCGAGCAGAAGTGGTCGACGCTGGGTAAAACCACCATCTTCGGTATGGGTGGTGAGTTCGACGACCAGGACTACACATCTGCCCAGTACTACGGTGGTGGTATCGTCCAGAAGATCGACGCTGCTGCGATGGACCTGTTCATCTCGTATCGTCACTACGACATCGACGATGGCGCCGGTAACGACGACATCGAGTTCGACACGGTTGTCGGTGGCGGTCGCATCAAGTTCTGATGAACTGATCTAGCTGGCAATGAGAATTGAGGGCTGCTCTCCGGAGCGGCCCTTTTTTCGTTTTGATAGGGCGGTTTGTCGGTTCGCTGGGTTGGTGAGTAGTGAGTAGTGAGTAGTGAGTAGTGAGTAGTGCATGGTGAGGAGTGTAGTGGTGCGTATGGAGGAGGGGTTGGATTTCAGGGGCGGTGACGCAGCCTCTTTGCCGGATACGGGGAAGAGTGTGGCTGAACTGGCGAGGGGGCTGATTGCAGATCGGGGTTGTTATGGCGCCGGGTATTATGCTGGAAATTCGCCGCGTCCAACCGGCAGGTTCTTTTCGGTCCTAGCCGTGAACCGCTCTGAGATGGGCTGTGGACTTTGCATATTTTGAGTATCGCGGAGCGAATTCGTCTGTTTGTCTAGGGGCTGCCGATTCGATTTTTGCGGCCAAAAGGGCGCTTGTTTGGATTGGGAGAGCGCTGAAAAGGTTTCCAAATTCTTACCGGCCAGGGGCTCGAGTGTGTCAAATGGTGCAGTTTTGACCCCGTGAGACCGCATTTTGTGGCGAACTGGCCACTAAGCTCCTCCAAAGCTGTGAGAGTTCCCGTAGATCTATTTGCCAAGCCAGGGTGAAACGATAGCTTCTCCCCAACAGCCGCTGAGTCGCCTGCCTATTCGTTTTGGTTTGGGGCTGCTCGCTATCGAATGTTCGGTGCGTGCCAGAAGCGGTTTTCAGTTTCAGTTCAGTTACCCTAGTTGTGTTGGTTGCGTCGGGCGTAGGTGCCTTTGAATGCGGGCGATCGCGGATTCCTTCGCGTTGGTCTGGATCCAAATGCGCTTCGTGACCGGGTGTGCGCGCTTGAGCTGTGCCTCGGCTTTTAAATGTCAAACTGACCAATGGATTTGGGGGACTTTATGAAGAGGATCTCACTGGTCGCCATGACCGCAGTGGCCGGGCTGTTCTCATCGAACGTGCTCGCGGCTGACCTGGGTGGCGATTGCTGCGCTGATCTCGAAGAGCGCATTGCAGAACTCGAAGCTACGACCGCCCGCAAGGGTAACCGCAAAGTTAGCTTGACCATCTATGGTCAGGTGACTTCCGGCGTCATGTACTGGAATGCTGATGGCAATGGCGTTGACGAAAGCAACGTCTACGTTGTCGATCCGCAGACCTCAGGTACGCGCTTTGGCTTCAAGGGTAGTGCTGCCATCAACTCCGAATGGAGCGCTGGTTACCACATTGAACTTCAGTTCCAGCAGGCTGACGCAACCCGCGTTCGCGTGGACAATGACGAAGGTCAGGACATTCCTGAGTTCCGTCAGGCTCACTGGTGGTTGAAGAGTAAGCGTCTGGGTAAGATCCGGGTCGGCCAGGCCGATCAGGCCAACTCGGGCATTGCTGAAATCAGCGTTGCAAACGAACTGATCGCCGATGCGATGTCTTCCTCGCATGCTGGCGGTTCCATTATTCGCAACGACCTTGCTGGTCCGGCGATCACGAACTTCGAGTTCAACCGCCAGAACATCGTTCGCTACGATACGCCAACGATTGCAGGCTTCCTGTTCTCGGCATCCTGGGGTGAAGACGACGTTTGGTCGGTGGCTCTGCGCTATGCTGGCGAATTCGGTGGCTTCAAGGTTGCGACTGGTATCGCCTACGGTGAGAACACGGATTCAAGCAACGGTGCTGCCGGTGCAGCTGATCCGGTCATTGAGATTGTGAACGGAAGCTTGTCGATCAAGCACATGCCAACGGGTCTATTCTCGACGGCATCTGCTGGTCAGCGTGACCGTGCCGGTTTCGCAACCGAAGAGACTTTCTACCACGTCAGTGCCGGTCTTGAGCGCAAGTTCTTTGCTTTGGGTAAGACCACGCTGTTCGGTATGGTTGGCGAGTACGAAGACCAGAGCTTTGAATCGGCTCAGTACTGGGGTCTGGGTGCTGTGCAGAAGATCGATGCGGCTGCGATGGACATGTTCATCTCGTGGCGCAACTACGACATCGATAGCGGCACCGGCATCGAATCGGACTTCGACGTTGTCCTGGGTGGCGCACGCGTCAAGTTCTGATCTCGGGAACTGCTAGGACTAAGATTAGGGGCCGCCGGGTGCGGCCCCTTTTTCATGGGCGGCCGGTGGTTATGCTCGATTGGTATTTTAACGGACTGCGAGGTTGGCCTGAGAGTCGTTTGCGGCGGGCCGTCGCGCTAAGTGTGCTCGCACTGCAACATGGCAGGCGTATCACACTGGATTCAAGAAACGTTCACTCGGGCTTAACCAGGGTGGAAACATGCTTGTTTTTGTTACAGGTCGGTCGCATCTTTCTAATCAAAGACAGGGCCTTTTTTCGCGGGGCGTATGGAATATGAGATTTTTGAGGTTCGTAGGCTTGGTATGCGCGGTGGCTTTTGCCAGCGGCCAGGCGCTTGCGTTCCAGGAACAGCAGGCGGGTGGCGGTGCTGCACCAGCTAAAAGCCCGGCGCCGGGGATTGTGATCGATAATTCCGGGGCGCCAGAGGGGGCTGGTGCTGGTGTCAACTTCGGTGATGTTCCGCCGGCGGGACGGGACGCTGGAACCAAGGTGTTCATCCCAGGGCTTGGGTTGCTAGGCGTTCTACCGAAGATGGATTTTGGCTTGGAGCTGCTTTACGGGGCAGCCGAAACGCCGGTTCAAGCAACCGAGCCTAGCGACTTGCAGTTGCCAACCGAGGACGACCTGATGATCCGCGGCACGGTCAAGCACCGGTTTTGATCGCGGGCGGTTCAAGCCGCTATTAGGGCGGTGGGCAGCTAATACATGCAATGGACTTTCGAGCAGGCGTCGGGCATATCCGGTGCCTGTTTTTTGTTGGCTTGCGCGCCGTTCTCACCGGGGTGCGTCTGCCAGGAGCGATGGTGATGATGCGCCAATCAAGCCTTGGTCAATAAAGACCGGGCGATGTCAGCGTCGTAGCGGAGCGTTCTATGGCGGTCCGCCTTCGCTGAAGCTTCGGCGAGACATCCGCCTCCGTCGCCCCACAGTTCTGCACGAGCTTCTTGGAGTTGGATGCCATATCTATCCCGCCGAAGCCGCTATTGCGGTGACGGCGGATGGCGGATGGGGTGGGATTCGAACCCACGAGACGCTTGCACGCCTGCCGGTTTTCAAGACCGGTGCCTTCAACCGCTCGGCCACCCATCCTTTAGGTGCGTTCACTCGATTTGCGATTGTGGACGACGCGCGCGACCCTAGCGGTATCGGCTGTGCGGCTCAAGAGGACTGTTGATTGTTTGTTGGCTGTGGCGCGCGGGTTCTTGCGTGGGCGGAATTTTGGGCCTTTATGCGGGGTATGTATTGTCGAATTTGGAAATCGTTGGGTCTGGTGCGCGGTGTTGCGGCTGGATTGGCGGTTGGGACTGTTCTGGCAGGATGCAGCAGTAGCATCCAGGACCCTGTGCCGCGACTTGCCGAGGAGAACGCTGCCTGGCAGGCCTCGGTGGCGGCGCGGCGTCCGGAAGGCTTGGTGGATGGCCAGATGAGCCTGGTGAGGCGCGACGGCGTTGGGGCCGTGGGGCTGGCGGGGCGATCCGTGGGCAAGGCCAAGGTTGATGCCAAGCGGTCCGCGCTCAGGCGGGGTGGCGGTTATCGCAAGATCGGCAAGCCGTACCAGATCAACGGAAAACATTATATTCCCAGGCATGACCCTGACTACCAAGAGACGGGGATCGCCTCATGGTACGGGCGTGATTTTCACGCCAAGATGACGGCCAATGGCGAAATCTACGACATGAATGCGCTGTCGGCGGCGCACAGGACCATGCCGCTTCCCTCATATGCCTACGTGACCAACCTGGAAAACGGACGCAAGGTGATGGTTCGCGTCAATGATCGGGGACCGTTTAAAAAGGGCCGGATTATCGATGTTTCCAAGCGCGTGGCCAAGGAACTGGGTTTCACGCATCAAGGCACCACGCGGGTTCATGTGGCATACGCCGGGCCTGCCCCGCTGGATGGGTCAGATCATCGCGAGCAGGCGTTTTTGAAGAAGAAGACCAAGGTGGCGACGCGCTGAGTGGAATTCTGTGAATTTTAGGGGTGGGCGCGCCGTGCAGCGGCGTTGACCGTCGGCTGCAATATTCCGATAGTTGGAAAATACGCGAATCCCAACACAGGAGCGGGAATGCTCAGCGCGAGAACTTCGATGTCGTTGTTTGCAAATTATCCGCTGACCGCTTTGGTCCGGCTGCTGGTGATCGGCGTGACGTGTCTGGTTTGTATGGTGGCTGTGGCGGTTGCCGGGCCATTCCAGACAAAAGCCAAACAAGCGATCCTGATCGACTACGATACAGGCGCCATACTTTTCCAGAAAAAGGCCGATGATCTGGTCTCGCCGGCAAGCATGAGCAAGCTGGCAACACTGGGCGTGATCTTTGAGCGCCTGAAAAAGGGCATCCTGACGATGGAGGATACCTTCCTTGTCAGCGAACATGCATGGCGCACAGGCGGTGCCCCCTCGGGGACATCAGCAATGTTTGCTCCACTGGGCAAGCAGATTTCAATCGAGGACCTGGTGCAGGGCATTGCTATCCAGTCGGGCAATGACGGCGCCATTGTCGTTGCCGAGGGGATTGCGGGCAACGAGGGCGCATTTGCCAAGATTATGACCGACTATGTGCGCGGCATCGGGCTTGAAAAGTCGACCTTTGGGAACCCAACCGGTTTGCCGCATCCTGATCAACGCATGACGGCGCGTGAGATCGCGCTCTTGGCAAAACATCTGATCAAGGAATATCCCGAGTACTATAAATATTTCGGGATGCGGAAGTTTCCCTTCCAGCCGAAGGGTAGGCGCCGTCCCTATGCGTTCTTCAATCGCAATCCCTTGCTGGCGGCGGGAATTGGGGCGGACGGTCTGAAGACGGGACATTTGAAGGAGAGCGGTTACGGTTTGGTTGCTTCGGCCGTGCAGAACGATCAAAGGCTGATCGTTGTCGTACATGGTCTGGACAACAAGCGGGTCAGAAAGAATGAAGCGGTCAAGCTGCTCAATTGGGGTTTCAGGAATTTCACCAACTACGATCTTTATGAACCCGATGAGATCGTCGGGGCTGCGCGAGTCTGGGGTGGCGATAAATTCTATGTGCAACTGAAGGGTGACGGGGCGATCAAGGCGCTTTTGCCGAAAGAGCCAGCGAAGCAGCGGCTGACCGCGGAGATCGTCTATAACGGGCCGCTGAAGCCGCCGATCCGAAAGGGTGACAGGGTTGCCATGCTGCGCGTGACGAGCACGTCGAAGGCAGTCAACAATGTTCCTCTTTATGCCGCAGAAGACGTTGAGGAAGGCTCGATTGTGCGCCAGGGGTTTGACTCACTGGCGGTGATGGCATGGCGCTGGGTGGCCGATCAGGCGTCCGACCTGCTTGAGAAGATTTGATGCCGGGCTGTATGGGCGGACAGGGATCGGGGCCCTTAAATCCATGAACCGGAGCGGGAGTATCAAGCATTGGGTCGGCTGAGAAAAACGCCATCATGACGCCGGGTAAGCTCATCACACTGGAAGGCGGCGAGGGTTCGGGAAAATCGACCCAGGCCGAGCATCTGGCGGCGCATCTGCGCACCCATGGAATCGAGGCCGTGCTGACCCGGGAACCGGGTGGGGTGGCGTTGGCAGAGACACTTCGCGAGATCATCCTGGAGAAAAAGCCAGCGTCGCCGGAGACCGAATTCCTGCTCTTCGCCGCTGCGCGCTGTGAACACATTGCCGAACTCATCAAGCCGGCCCTCGAAGCCGGGCAATGGATTATTTGCGACCGATATATAGATTCAACGAGGGTCTATCAGGGGCGATTGGCGGGCATCGATCCAACTCTTATCGCGGCAATCGAGCGACATACGGTCGTGCCGTTCCTGCCAGATTTGACGCTGATGCTGGATGTTCCCCCGGCGATCGGTCTTGAACGGGCGCGGGTTCGCGGCGAATTGACCCGATACGATGCGGCGGGTCTGGAGGCACATGAGACGGTGCGCCAAGGCTTTTTGGAAATCGCTGCCAGCGAGCCCGACAGGTGCGTGGTGATCGATGGATTGGAAGCCGCAGAAGAAATAGCCGGCCAGATTGCCGCTGTCGTCGACCGTCGCTTCGGACTTGGGTTGTAGTCGATGGCGCGTGCAACAAAGGTCGGTGAAATCGTTGAGTTGCCGCAATCCGACCGGCTGGATGGTTTTCCTCATCCCCGCGAAACCGATCAACTGTTCGGCCATCAATCAGGTGAGCAGGAGTTAGTCCGGGCTCTAGCTGGTGGGCAGGTGCACCACGGTTGGCTGTTTTCCGGCCCGGCAGGAATCGGCAAGGCGACCTTGGCCTATCGGTTTGCCAAATGCCTGTTGGCTCACGCAGACGAACGGCAATTGGATACGGGTTCGCTGAGCGTTGGCGGTGACACGCAGGCGGCCCGGCAGGTGGTGTCGTTGTCCCACCCCGGATTGCTGGTCCTGCGGCGGCCGTTCGATGTCAAGGCGAAGCGGTTTTCAGCTTCGATTCCGGTCGATGAGGTCAGGCGCTTGAAGTCGTTTCTATCGCATCGGGCCTCCGATGGTCAGTGGCGGGCGGTGATTGTCGATACCGCTGATGATCTCAACGTCAATGCTGCCAATGCCCTGCTGAAGTCTCTAGAGGAACCGCCCGCGCGGACGGTCTTTGTTTTGATTTCTTCGGAGCCGGGGCGGCTGTTGAACACCATCCGGTCGCGCTGCCGCAGCCTGGTGCTGCCAGCGCTTGATCGCGACGCGCTTCGGCAGGCTGCCCGGCAGGCGTTTGCTGCGGGTGAGGGCAAGGCGCCAAGTTCGAAGGACTGGGACCAACTCGTCGATTTGTCACACGGCAGCGTGCGGCGCCTGATTGCAATGCACTTCGAGGGCGGGCTGGAAATTTACGCCAGGATCGGCGAGATCTTTGACAGCCTCGCCAAGCCCAAGTGGGGTCAGGTTCACCAGTTGGCCGAAAAGCTGGGGCCGGTGGCGGCACTAGAGAAATACAAGCTCTATCACGAGTTGTTTTTCGACCATATGGCCCGGCTGATCAAGGTTGCTGCGTCCGGGGAGGGAAGCGAAAGTGAAGTGGCCATGGCCGGGCAGATCGTTCGTCAGGACCAGCTTGCGTCGTGGGCGGCGTTATGGGAAACACTGGTGCGTGAAGAGGCCGAAACGCGCGCGCTTAATCTCGACCGCAAGGCCTTTATTCTTAGCACCGTTCAAAGGCTCGAAGCGGCTGCCCGGCAATAATCCCGGGGGGCGTTGAGCAGGACTTTGTCACCTACAACCATATTGGCTACCGGCATGCCGCAAAAGCGTCCGTTCTACATCACCACCGCTATTTCGTATCCCAATGGCGTTCCACACATCGGGCATGCCTATGAGGCGATTGCAACTGACGCCCTCGCGCGTTTCGAGCGGCTGGATGGGCGGGATGTTTATTTCCTGACCGGTACGGATGAGCACGGCATCAAGATGCTGCAAACGGCGCGCAAGGAAGGCCTGAGTGCGCGTGAGCTTGCCGACCGCAATACACCGCGGTTTGAAGCGATGGTGGCAGCGTTGGAGTGTTCCAACGATGATTTCATCCGGACCAGCCAGGAGCGCCACCACAAGGCAAGCCAGGCGATCTGGCAGAAGATGCAGGATCGCGGAGATATTTATCTGAGCAAATATGCCGGGTGGTACTCGGTTCGCGATGAGGCGTTCTACGATGAAAAAGAGCTGACCGTTTCAGAAGACGGGACAAAGCTGTCGCCGCAGAACACTCCTGTCGAGTGGGTGGAAGAGGAGACGTTATTCTTCAGGTTGTCGGCTTATCAGGACAAGCTTCTGGCGCACTTTGAAGCCAACCCCGATTTTATTTTGCCGCCTGAGCGGCGCAACGAAGTCGTCAGTTTCGTCAAGGGCGGACTGAACGATTTGTCGATTTCGCGGACGACGTTCGATTGGGGCGTGTCGGTTCCGGAAAACCCTGAGCATGTCATGTATGTGTGGGTCGATGCACTGACCAACTACCTGACCGGTGTCGGTTATCCCGATGAGGCAAGCGATCTGTTCAAGGCCTATTGGCCGGCCAGCGTGCACGTCATCGGCAAGGACATCGTGCGCTTCCATGCGGTCTATTGGCCCGCGTTCCTGATGTCGGCTGGGATTGCGTTGCCTGAGCGAGTGTTTGCGCATGGGTTCTTGTTCAACAACGGCGAGAAGATGTCGAAGTCGGTTGGCAATGTTGTCGACCCGTTCAACCTGATCAATGCGTACGGTGTCGACCAGGTTCGCTACTTCTTTTTAAGGGAAGTCGCCTTCGGCCAGGATGGCAGCTATTCGCACGAAGCGATCGTCAACCGGACCAATGCCGATCTGGCCAACGATCTGGGAAACCTGGCCCAGCGCTCGTTGTCAATGATTGCCAAGAACTGCGATGGACGGGTGCCGGAGCCGGGTGAGTTTACGGATGCCGACAAGGCGATCCTGGCGCAGGCGGACGCGATGTATGACGCCGCTCGCGGTGCGATGGACCGGCAGGCGATCAACAAGTATCTGGATGCGGTATGGGCGGTGGTGGCCGATGCCAACCGCTACTTTGCCGGCGAAGAGCCGTGGACGAAGAAGAAGACCGACTTCAAGCGTATGGAGACGATCCTTTACGTGACCGTCGAGGTAGTCCGTCAGGTGGCTATTCTGGCGCAGCCGGTGATGCCGGGATCAACGGCGAAGTTGCTTGACCTGCTGGGTGTTGGGGAAGGCAATCGCGGCTTCGAGGTGCTAGGTGCCGCGCATCGGTTGACACCGGGCACGGAGTTGCCGGCACCCTCAGGTGTGTTTCCACGCTATATCGAGCCTGAAGAGGCTGAGCGGCGGGCCAAACAGTCCGCAGGCGGTGGCAAAGGCAAAAAGGGCAAAGGCTGAGCTGGATCAACGGTGACGCAGACAATGGCGTTAAGTCCGGGTTGGCGGCTCTTGCGGCTGGGTCGCCAGGGGGCTATCACCCGGGCGCACCATTCAAACCGCAGCAATCAATCTTTGGGGATGCCGCATGCTAGTCGATCATCATTGCCATCTGGATTTCCCTCAGTTTGCCGAGGATGTCGATGGCGTCGTGGCGCGCGCTCGCGCGGCCGGGGTCGGCACGATGGTGACGATTTCAACGCATATCCGCCGTTTCGAGACCTACAAGGCGATTGCCGAGGCGCACGAAGATATCTTCTTTTCGGTGGGCACCCATCCGCATAATGCCCATGAGGAACTCGACATACCGGTCGATGAAATCGTGCGGCTGTCGCAGCATCCCAAATGCGTAGCGGTTGGTGAAGCTGGTCTCGACTACCATTACCAGAATTCACCGCGCGAAGCCCAAGCCGAAGGGTTCCGCAACCATATTGCCGCTGCGCGTGAAACCGGATTGCCGTTGGAAATTCACGCGCGCGATGCTGACGAAGATACGGCCCTGATACTGGAAGATGAGCATGCCAAGGGGGCGTTTCCTGCGGTGCTGCACTGTTTTACCGCCGGGCGCGACCTGGCGATGCGGGCGATTGATCTAGGGCTTTACGTTTCGTTTTCGGGCGTAGTGACGTTCAAGACGGCGCAATCGCTGCGTGATATCGCAGCCGAGCTGCCACTCGATCGAATATTGGTGGAGACCGATGCGCCATACCTTGCGCCCGTGCCGTTTCGTGGCAAGACCAATGAGCCAAGCTATGTGGCGCATACAGCCAAGGTGGTGGCGGAAGCGCGCGGCATTACGCTTGGTGAATTGGCGGATGCGACAACCGAAAACTTCTTTCGGGCCTACACCAAGGCCAAGCGCCCGCGAATTGCCCCTGAACTTGCGGTTTCTAGCGCCGGGGCCGCATGAGTTATCGACTGACGATTTTGGGGTGCGGGCCCTCAGGCGGTGTGCCCCGGCTTGGGCCTGATTGGGGCCGGTGCGATCCGGACAACCCGAAGAACCGGCGCCGCCGGTGTTCCGTTCTGGTCGATCGTTTTGCCGATAGTGGACGCACCAGCGTCCTGATCGATACGCCGCCTGATATTCGCGAACAGATGTTGGATGCGCGGATCACGCATCTGGATGGCGTGTTGTTTACTCACGACCATGCCGATCATACCCATGGGATCGATGACCTGCGGGCGGTTTGCTATTCCATGAAGCGGCGGGTCGACGTCTATTTCGATCAGCCGACGCGAGACAGTCTGATTTCACGGTTTGCATATTGCTTTTTGCGTGGTCAGAACTCCGGCTATCAACCGATTTTGAGGCCGCACGATATCGAGGCGGGCAAAGGTTTTCGTATCGAAGGTGAAGGGGGGATCGTGGAAGGTCTGGCGATCCCGCAGGTTCACGGCGATATCCCCTCGCTTGGATTTCGCTTTGGCAAGCTTGGTTATTCGCCCGATATTTCGTCGTTTCCCGATGGCTCGCCGGAGTTGATGGAGGGGCTTGATGTGTGGATTGTCGATTCACTACGCACGACGCCGCATGCCAGTCACTTCCATGTCGAACAGGCGTTGGAGTGGATTGCGCGGTTGAAGCCCAAGCGGGCGATCCTGACGCATATGACGACGGATCTGGACTACGACACGTTGCGGCGCGAACTGCCCAAGGGTGTGGAGCCTGCCTTTGATGGAATGCAGATCGATTTCAACGGGTCGTTTGCCTAACGTCATGTTGGGACTTTGATACCAACATTTCCTAAAATCATGTTGGGCGGTACGCAGCCCCTCCCCCTGTTTTCAGGGGGGAGGACTCCGCGCCATCGTTTAGACCCGCCTTTAACAGGTGACGTTTGCTCGATCGAATGCTGAGGGGCTAAGCGATCTTGGCGCGGATAGGAGGGGGTATCAGACGCAACCGCAAGCCAAGCAACTGACACCCCCGCCTGGGAATGCCACGATCACTTGGTCCCTGGCGTTTCATGTGAGGCGCTGCTGTCGATTGGAAGCCGGGTCCAAGTAATGGCATTCCGTCCGCCCCCCTCAAGGGGGCGGAGCCGCAAGGGGCACTCTCGCCAACATTCGGCAGGCCGTTGTTGGGCCGTCTCGCCAACACATCCTCTGCTCGACACTTCGCAGGCTCGTGTCAGATGCAAGCCGATGTTGGGTTGCCATGGCGACGCTATGCTCCGCCTGGACCGCTGCCCGTACCCGTGTCCATCAAAAATGAACACGGGCTAGGTGGGACAGACGTCGCAAGGAATTGCTGCGGGAGGCCGGGGAATTATATTCCGGCCCGCTCCTTGAGCCAGGTTCTTCCATCGAAGGTCTCGCCGTTGGCTTCAAGGCCGGGCAGGCACAATTCGACAAACAGCGGGGCGATGTCGGAGGGTTGGGGCAGGGTGTCTGGATCTTCGCCGGGGAACGCCTTTAGCCGCATGGCGGTGGCAATCGGGCCGGGATTGATAATGTTGGCCTTGATGGGGGAGTTGGCGTTCTCGGCGGCATAGGTTCTGGCGAGTGCTTCCGTGCCAGCCTTGGAGACGGCATATGGCCCCCAGTACGCTTTGGTGCCGGAGGCCGCACCAGAGCTGACGAAGACCGCGCGGCCTGCATCCGAGCGTTTCAACAAAGGATCGAGGGTCCGGATCAAGCGCCAAGTGGCCGTGAGGTTGATCTCGATGGTGTCGGTCCAGTTTTGCTCGGTGACGTGGCCGAGGGGCGTCAAGGTTCCAAGTATCCCGGCATTCGCAACGAGAATGTCGAGGCGGCCGAAGCGTTCGAAAAGCGTTGGGCCCAGCGCGTCGACGCGGTCGGACTGCTTAAGGTTGAGCGGGATGATCGTGGCGGTGGAGCCGGCTGCGCGCACGGCGTCATCGGTTTCTTCCAGGGCTCCTGCGACGCGACCCTGGAGGATGAGTTGGGCGCCGGCCTTTGCCAGTGCGACCGCGACGGCTCTGCCGATGCCTCTGCTGGAACCGGTGACGAGGGCGATTTTGCCTTCTAGCGGGCGGTGTGTTGGGTCGCTCAATTCGTGCGCTCTGATTGGGTGGAGGGTGACGGGGAGCCTGCCGACTGGAGGCGGGCTGGTTTGGCGTTGCTGCAGGGGACTGTCGAAGTCCCCCGCAGCGCGATGTTTATAGGGCGTGCGGGCCGGGCTTAATTAGCCGAGTCGGCAGGTGCGTTATGGCCCGGTCCCACAGCTTTGCGCGCGGCTTCGCGGGCTTTTTCAAAGACCGATTGGCTTTTGGCGCGGGCCTTTTCGGAAATGTCGACGAACTTTTCAGCGCCGGTGGCGGTGAGCTCTCTGGTGCGTTTGAGGACGCGTGCAAAAAGACTGGCCGTGGGCAACAAGTCTTCGCCGCGCAGGCCTCTGAGCGTGGAAGAGACTTTGGCATGCGTGGCACGGGCTGCGTCATCCTTGATGGCGTCATTGGGACCGGTGAAGACCACCAGGGGCGTGCAGGCCGTCACAACCCTTGTGCCGCTCGATAGCCAGTTGGCATTTGCGACCTGGGTCTCCTGGGCGAAATAGACAGGCACGCCGTCGACGCGCTGTTCAAGGATGGTGCGGTCGATAACCGGGATGATGTGGCCGCCCTTCTTGGAGGCCAGTTTGAAGCGTGCGTTGTCTGGATCTGGGAATTGGACGAAAAGCGCGACGGTCTTGTCGCTGCTGAGTGCGATTTTTATGGCCTCGTCGGTATCGGCGGCGTGGATGATATCGCTGGCGCGGCCGACACCATAGGGGTCGATCTTCTGGAGGTATCTGAAGGTTGCAGCGCTGCCGGATTTTTCCGGTGGCAGGACAATTCGAAGTTCATCGGAGCGGACGGCGACGTCGCCGTAGTTCTCGAGGCTCTTGTCCTTGGTGACTGCAAAAATGCATTCGCGGACGTCGTCCATGCGCAGGCGGCTGAAGCTTGAAGGGCCGCCAAACTGACCTGCCTTCAACGCAAGGACGTCGAGTTGGCCGTAACCTAATTGTTCGGGAGCGTCGGCGACGCGCTGCATGTTGTCAGTGGTGCCGTCGCTGGTCTTGCATTGACCGGTCACGCCGGCCTTTTCCAGTTTTTTGGTGAGTGCGGGGCAGAACTGCCCGTGATATGCGCCACTTTCGCCGCCGGTGTTGATCGTGACGTTCTGGGCTGAGGCAGGCATTGTGGCGATCAGCGCCAGGGTGGCGGCGGCTGCACACAGGCTCGTAACATGGAAGCGCACTCAACAGTCTCCTGGGTCGGTGTGTGGGGCGGACTTGGGATTGTTGGCTTATCCCAAGCGACCTTTAGAAACGAACATCGCGCGCCTTGATGTTGCGGCGCGCGAGGTACGCTAACATCCTGTTCCGATTGTGCCAAATTCTTCCAGGTCGGGGAGTGCGGTGGGGTATTCGCCGGTAAAGCAATGGTCGGCCAATTGGGGGGCTGCCGGGTTGCGCCCGCCCTCGATGCCGATTGAACGGTAGATTGCATCGACGCTGAGGAATGCGAGGCTGTCGGCGCCCATGCCGGCGCACATTTGATCGAGGCTCTTGGTGGCCGCCAGGAGGGCTGCTTTTTCGGGCGTGTCGATGCCGTAGTAGTCGGAATGCATGATCGGCGGGCAGGCGATACGCATGTGGACTTCAATGGCGCCGGCTTCGCGCACCAGTTGGACGATTTTCTGGGAGGTGGTGCCGCGCACGACGCTGTCGTCGATAAGGACGATGCGCTTGCCGCGGAGGACGCCGGCATTGGCTGCGTGTTTGCGTCTGACGCCCAACTCGCGGACGCGCTGTTCGGGTTGAATGAAGGTGCGGCCGATATAGTGATTGCGGATAATGCCGAAGCCGAATGGCAGGCCGGCGCGTTCGGCAAATCCAAGGGCGGCGGGCACGCCTGAATCAGGGATTGGGACGACGACGTCCACGTCGGCCGGGCTCTCGTCGGCCAATTGGCGGCCCATTTCTTCACGGACTTCGTAGACCGAACGGCCGCCAACGATAGAATCGGGACGCGCGAAGTAGATGTATTCGAACACGCAGGGGCGAGCCGGCTGGGTTTCAAATGGTTTGATCGATTGCAGGCCGTCCTTGCTGATGACGACGATTTCGCCGTTCTCGACTTCGCGGACGAAGTCAGCGCCGATCATGTGAAGGGCGCAGGTTTCGGATGCCAGGACGTAGGAGCCTTCAAGCTGGCCCAAGACCAGGGGCCGTATGCCGACGGGGTCTCTGGCGCCGATCAACATGTCGTTTGTCAGGGCAACAAGGGCGTAGGCGCCTTCGATCTGATGCAGGGCGTCGATAAAGCGGTTGATGACGCCGGATTCGCGCGATTGCGAGACGAGGTGAAGGATGACTTCAGTGTCGGAGGTGGACTGGAAGATCGCGCCGTGTTCGACAAGGCGGTTTTTCAGCAACCGTGTGTTGGTCAGGTTGCCGTTGTGGGCGATGGCGAAGTTTCCGATGGAGAGTTCGGCAAACAGGGGTTGGACATTTCTGAGAATGGTGCCGCCGGTGGTCGAATAGCGGTTGTGGCCGATGGCGGTATGGCCCTTGAGGCGTTTGAGGACCTTGGGCTTGTTGAAGTTTTCGCCGACCAGGCCGACATGGCGTTCGAGACTGCAGTTGCGTCCGTCGGTAATGGCGATGCCGCAGGCTTCTTCGCCACGGTGTTGCAGGGCGTGGAGGCCGACGGCTGTGAGGGAGGCTGCTTCGTTGTGTTTGAAGATGCCGAAAACGCCGCATTCTTCATGCAGGGTATCGGCATCATCCAGGCAGCGGGCAGGACGATAAGGGTGGCTGGCGAAACCTTGAATGGTCATTTCAGATCTCCGGAGCGATCATCAGGCGTGCGAGCATCGAGGATCTGACCGCAGCCGCATATTTAGCCGGTTGCATCGGGTGAGGTTTTCCGCTGCAACGACGTCTGTTGTACGCAATTTCGTGTCGAACTGTACCGTTGCCTAACCGTTGCGAATGACGATGCGTTTGCGCAGGTCGAGGATTGCTGCGTCTTCGGGTGCGGGTTTCTTTTCCGTGGCCCGGTCGATGAGCGGCACAACGTAGGCGATCAGGAAGCCGCGCAATGATTCGCCGGTGGCGACGATATAGGGCCGCGACTTGGCCTCCCGGAACCAGGGGTATTGCTGATTTTCGTCGGGCATGAAATGGAGGGCCAGCATGTAGGGAATGACAACGATGACGAAGCCGCGCGCGAGGCCGAATACGAACCCTAAGATGCGGTCAACCATGCCGATCTGACTGTCGAGGATGGTGTCGGAGATCCGCGAGGTGATCAGGTGGACGACGATGAGGACGATCAGGAAGATCAAGCTGCCAACGACACCTTGCGCGACAATCAGACCGCTGCCTTCCGGCTGAAGTCCCATCTGGACGGCGATTTCTTCGGCAAACTTGCGATGATTGAGAATGAAGTAGAGGACAGCCAGTCCGGCGATGATCCACGACAGGATCGCCAGAAGCTCACGGGTCAGCCCTCTGTAGAGGGCGAGTAGGCCTGATATCAGCGCGATCGCGATGACGCCGATGTCCAGGTAGGTCAATGGACCGATCATTTTTCGACAGGTCTCCCAAGCTCCAGGCCGCGTGGTGGCCAGTTACCGGCGCTTTTCACTTGCACGGTGAAAACGCCTCCGCAAGCAGTTTCAGATGCCCCAACCGATCTAGTTTCAGTTTGCCAGCCTTTTTGTCGACTTCACCTTGGGCGGGGATGACGGCGGATGCAAACCCGAGTTTCTCTGCCTCTTTGAGGCGAGTCGGCATGTGCGAGGACGCTCTGATTGCGCCTGATAGTGAGATTTCCCCAAAAAATACGCGATCGGTGGGAAGCGGAACACCGGAAAATGACGACAGAAGGGCTGCCGCGGCTGCGAGATCGGCGGAGGGTTCGTTGATTTTCATGCCGCCGGCGACGTTCAGATAGACATCGCATTGGGCCAGAGAGACGCCGCAACGGGCGTCCAGGACGGCAAGCAGCATCGACAGGCGGTTGGTATCCCAGCCGATGACCGCGCGACGGGGGTTTCCCAGTGGCGAGGGGGCGACGAGGGCCTGTATCTCGACCAGTAGAGGGCGGGTGCCTTCCATGCCGGCGAATACGGCGGCTCCTGGAGCATCAACATCGCGGTCGCCCAGAAACAATTCGGAGGGGTTCTTTACCTCGCGCAGGCCCTTGGTGGCCATTTCAAAGACGCCGATTTCGTTTGTCGGGCCAAAACGGTTCTTTACCGTACGCAGGATACGGAAGGCATGGCCGCGCTCGCCTTCGAAGTACAACACCGTATCGACCATGTGCTCGATGACCTTCGGGCCGGCGATGCTGCCTTCCTTGGTGACGTGGCCGACGAGGATCAGGGCGGAACCGGTGTGCTTGGCGTAGCGGATCAGGCTCTGGGTGGCAGCGCGGACCTGGCTGACGGTGCCAGGGGCTGCCTCCAGGGCATCGGCCCACAGCGTTTGGATGGAATCGATGATGATCAGGTCGGCGGGTTTGCCATCCGATAGCGTTGCCAAGATGTTGGCGAGGTTGGTTTCAGCGGCAAGTTCGACGGGGCACTCTGCCAGGTCGAGGCGTTCGGCGCGAAGGCGCACCTGGGCGACGGCTTCTTCGCCGGAGAAATAGACCGCGCGCCCGCCCTTGTTGGCGATGGCGGCTGCGACCTGGAGGAGAAGCGTCGATTTGCCGATGCCGGGTTCGCCGCCGATCAGCAGTGCGGATCCAGGAACGAACCCGCCGCCGGTCACTCGGTCGAGTTCTTCGACGCCGGTGTGGATGCGCGGGGTGTCCCTGGTTTCACCCTTGAGGCTTTCCAGTTGGATGACGCGGCCCTTGGAAGTCGAACTCAGGCCACTTCCAGGTGCCAGGGCGCCTGATTGCTCCTCAACCAGGGTGTTCCACTCGCCGCAACCAGCACATTTGCCAGCCCAGCGCGAGGCAACCGCGCCGCAGCTTTGGCAGACGAACTGGCTTTTTGCGGCCTTGGCCATTGGTCAGGCCCCCGGGGCGGCGTTTTCGGGGCCGCCAAGGTAAACGCGCGTAAAGCGGGGGCTGAGCCGGGTCAGGACCTCATAGCCGATGGTGCCCGACGACCGGCCGATATCTTCGATTGTGATGTGGGGACCGATAATCTGGGCCCACTGGCCGCGCTTCACCTCGACATCTTCCAGGTCAGTGATATCGACGGTGATCAGATCCATGGAGACGCGGCCGACAATCGGGCAGAGTTGGCCGGCGATTGCAACGTGGCCTCGGGTCTCCCCGTCGGCGGCGCTCAGGTGGCGCAGGTAGCCGTCGGCATAACCGGCTGCGATGACGGCAAGCCGGGTGAGGCGGTCGGGATGGAAGGTGGCTGAATAGCCGATCGTTTGGCCGGGCGCGACGTCGCGGACCTGGAGAACGCGGGCGTGGACCTCCAGGGCGGGTGCGACGGGAGATTGGCGGTCGGGTGAGGCCTGGCCGCCATAAATGGCGTAGCCGGGGCGGACCATCTCGAAGTGGAAGTTGGGGCCCAGCATCAGCCCGTCGGAAGCAGCAATGCTCAATGGAACGCTTGGCAATAAGGGCAGTAAGATTTGAAAGACCGAAAGCTGCTGTGCGTTCTTTGGGTTATGTGGCTCGTCGGCGCAGGCCAGATGGCTCATCACCAGTTTGACGTCGAGGCGGTCCAATAGGTGGGAATTAGCGGCCAGCTTGTGGATTTCAGGTGCGCTCAAGCCAAGACGGTTGAGGCCGGTGTCGACGTGCAGGGCGCACGGCACGGGTTCGAGGCGAGAGGGAGCAAGGGCTGCCCATTCTTCGGCCTCGGCTATGGTCGAGATGACCGGGAATGCGCCGATTTCCTTTGTGGCGGCGGCCGATCCGGGCATCAGGCCATCGAGGACGTAGACCGTTGCATTTGGCGCCAGCGAGCGGGCAACGCGTGCTTCGTCGAGCGTGGCGACGAAAAACGTTTCGGCGCCTGCACTAGAAAGGGCTGGAATAATGCGCTGGGCGCCTAGTCCGTAAGCGTCGGCCTTGACGACGGCAGCGCAGTTTGCGGCGCCGACGTGGTCATTCAACGCCTGCCAATTGGCGGCGATCTGGTCGAGGTCGACGATAATGACGCCGGCGGCCTGGGCCGGGATTTGCGTCTGAGCCCGGGCAAGCAGGCCGCTGCTAGCGCCAATGTCGTGGTTCTGGGTCATCAATCCGTTTTACCTGCAAGCGGGTGGTCGGGAGCGAGGTTGTCGAAGCGCGTGAATTCACCGGTGAACTGCAGCCTCACGGTGCCGGTCGGGCCGTGACGCTGCTTGCCGATGATGACTTCGCCGATGCCTTTGACGGCTTCCAGCTCGGTCTGCCACTTCTGGTGTTGCTCGACATCATTAAGACCCGGCTCGGCACGTTGGATATAGTACTCTTCGCGGAAGACGAACAGTACAACATCGGCGTCCTGCTCGATGGAGCCCGATTCACGCAGGTCTGAGAGCTGGGGACGCTTGTCTTCGCGTTGTTCAACCTGACGGGAAAGCTGGGACAAGGCTATCAGCGGTACTTCCAGTTCCTTGGCGAGTGCCTTCAGGCCGGTGGTGATTTCGGTGACCTCCTGGACGCGGCCGCCGGCAGCTTTCGAGGCTGAACCGGAGAGAAGCTGGATATAGTCGACGATGAGCAGGTCGAGGCCGCGCTGGCGCTTGAGTTTGCGGGCTCGCGCGGTCAACTGCGCAATCGAGATGCCACCGGTCTGGTCGATGTAGAGGTGGGCGTGGTTGAGCATGACGGAAGCATCCATCAGGCGCTTGAACTCGTCTTCGTCGATTTTACCGCGGCGGATCGAGTTCGATGGGATCTCGGCGGTCTCCGAGAGGATACGCGATGCAAGCTGCTCGGCTGACATTTCCAGGGAGAAGAAGCCGACGACGGCTGGTTCTGGAGGCCCGTCGGGGTTCTCCTGGTGGCGCTGGAGGCGCTTTTGAGCGGCAACGTTGACGGCGATGTTGGTTGCCAGCGCGGTCTTACCCATCGACGGGCGGCCGGCAAGGATGATGAGGTCGGAGGGTTGCAGGCCGCCCATCATGTTGTCGAGATCCGACAGGCCAGATGGCAGGCCGGACAAATCGCTGCCGCGCATGCGGGCGTTGTTGGCGACCTCGATGGCCTGGTTCATTGCGGTGGGGAAGTCGAGGAAGCCCTGGCCGTATTTGTCCTGTTCGGCGATGGCATAGAGTAGCTTTTCGGCTTCTTCGACCTGTGTCTTTGGAGGCTGATCAACTGGGCTGTCGTAGGCCGTGTTGACCATGTCCTCGCCGATCATGATCAGTTTGCGGCGGGTGGCCAGGTCGTGAATGGTGCGGGCGTATTCGCGTGCGTTGATCACGGTGGTGGCATTTTCGGCAAGCCGCCACAGGTATTCAGGTACCGTCAGGTCGGCGTCGATGGGCTCAGCGTTCTCAAAGAACGTGCGCAGCGTCGTGGGGGTCACGGTCTTGCTGGCGTGGATGAGGCTCTGGATCGTTTCGAAGATGGTGGCGTGGAGCGGGTCGTAGAAGTGCTCGACGCGCAGGAAGTCGGAGATTTTGTCGAGGACTTCATTGTTGACCAGGAGCGCGCCCAACAGGGCCTGTTCGGCCTCAATGTTGTGCGGGACCTGACGGAAGGTGACGGGCTCGTCGGCAGTTGCTGCGGACTTGAGCTGATCGGTCGGGAGGAGAGCTTGCTGTGTCATGCTCTTCTCGTAGGCCGGGGCGTGATTCAGATCATGTGATTCGGTTGGGTCAAGCGAAGCTTATCCAAGGTATGCACAGGTTCAGGTGAACCGGTCCGTTTCGATCTGGATACGTCGCTTGACCCGTTTCATGCTTGCCAACAGCGTTTTTGTCTTAGGCGTTGGATTCGGCGGGTGGGTTTTCTTCGGTGCCATCCTGGCTGGCGGGCTCTTCGCTGCCGTGATCGTCGTCATAGCCGCGGTCATCGGCGTCGGGGTCGAAGGTTTCAAGCTCCAACTCTTCGTCCTTGATGACGGTGACGTCTTCGCCGCGGGCCTGGCGCTCGGCTTCGTCCTCGGTGCGCGCAACGTTGACTTTGACGGTCACGTCGACTTCGGGGTGAAGCGAGATTGAAACGTCGTGAACGCCCAGTTCCTTGATCGGTGAGGCGAGGCTGACCTGGCCACGGGTGACGCTGAAGCCACCTTCGGTTACGGCCTCGGCGATGTCGCGGGTGGAAACGGAGCCGTAAAGCTGGCCGGTGTCGCCGGCCTGGCGAATGGCGATGAAGGACTGGCCGGAGAGCTTTTCAGCAATGGTTTCAGCTTCGGACTTCTTTTCCAGGTTGTTGGCTTCGAGCTGGACGCGCTGGGTTTCGAAATAGACCTTGTTGGCTTCGGTGGCGCGAAGGGCCTTTTTCTGCGGCAACAGGAAGTTGCGGGCATAGCCGTTCTTGACGTTGACGACATCGCCCATCTGGCCCAGATGGCCGATTCTTTCGAGCAGGATGACTAGCATGGAATTAACTCCTCAGTTTTTTTGATTCGTCGAGTTTGGTTGTTCGTTTTTGATGACCGGATCGTTGCCGGATCTGAGCCCAGCGGTATGCCGGCTAATCTGGGTTGCCTGGACCTGGCCCCGTTCCCGAATGCGGGCCGGATGGAGGGCCTGGAGGCCTTTGCATGAAGTCGCGTTTGAGTGGCGAGAAGGGCTCGGTCAATCCGATGAGGGCCACCAGGAGTGCAAAGCCGGTATTGAAGATGAACATCGCCAGGTAGATCGCCCAAAGGATCAGGCCGCGCCATTGATTGCCGCGCGTTACGTAGTGGATGACGGCCAGCCCGAGTACGACGTAGGCAAAGAACGCTCCGCCTGCTGCTGCTGAGGCGATCATGCCGGGAAAGCCGGTCAACAGCATGGAAGCGATCAACGTGCCGGCAAGTGCAAGCGAAGCACCCGATGGGAATGTCATGGCGGCGATGTCGGGCCAGGGACGGCTGAGGTATCCTGACGTCTGGGTGATGCGGGCTGCGGTGAACAGGTTCAAAAGCAGGATCGCGGTCATCAGGATGGCGGACGCGGCGGGCAGTAGGGCGACAGTGACCTTGGTCATGGTTTCAAGGTCGGCATCTGACAGTTTGGTGCCGTCAGCCTGCTGCGAGACGGTTTGTTCAATGGCCTGGCGGAGGACTTTTTGCAGGGTTGATTGAATGTCGCCGCCAGTTGCGCCCAACAGTGTCAGGAGCAGGACCGACAACATGGTGCCCAGGACGGCGGCCCATATGACAAGCCGACCGACTGGATACCATTCGATCACGGCCTGCCCATCGGGGCCGACCACCGGACGGTTCAGCGTGGCAAGGTAGGTCAATAGAACGGCCGGGCCCAATTGGGCGGTGGCTGAAATAAAGCCGATCAAAGGGCCGGCCAGCAGCGTCAATGCAATACCAGCGGTGATCGCCGCGATCGCGCCTGTGGCCCAGCCCAGTCCCAAACCGGCGAGGAACACTGGCAGCGGGGCTGTGACGAACAACATGAATTGGATGGGGGGCGAGCCGGTGGTGGCCGACATCAAGGCGATAAATGAGATAAGGCCGGCGCCAAGGCCTGCAAGTAGGTTTCGCGACATGATCAGTCCAGCTGTCCCGCGGGGTTCGCGGTTAGAGCCAGAGCGCCCGGATTTAGGCGTCTGACCCAACCTGAAGGAAGGTCCAATCCGGCCGCATTATCCAATGTGGCGGGGGTTGGTGCTTGTTTTCGTGTTGAATATCGTTTCTGTGCGCCCGGCAACCGTGGTTGGCTGCCGGGCGGAGAGCGGTTGATTATTTGATCACGTAGGGAAGGAAGCCAAGGAAGCGGGCGCGCTTGATGGCGCGGGCCAGTTCACGTTGCTTTTTTGCCGATACGGCCGTGATACGACTGGGTACGATCTTGCCGCGCTCGGAGACGTAGCGGCTCAGGAGGCGCACATCCTTGTAGTCGATCTTGGGTGCGTTATCTCCCGAGAACGGGCAGGTCTTGCGGCGGCGATTGAAGGGGCGGCGTGGTGCTGCGGCCATGATCTATTCTCCCGCTGCTGGTGGTGTTGGTGAATTGTCACGGGGTTCGCGATCCGGGCGCGGGGGCCGGGGGCCGCGATCTCCACCGCGTGGGCCGCCGCGGGGACCGCCGCGCGGGCCGCCGCGTCCGCCGCGGTCATCGCGATCGGACTTGCGCATCATCACCGATGGTTCGGTTTCGTGATCGTCGACGCGAATGGTCATGAAGCGGATGATGTCGGTGGATAGGCGCATGCGCCGTTCCATTTCATCAAGGGCTGCTGGCGGTGCATCGATGTTGAGCATCGAGTAGTGCGCCTTGCGGGACTTCTTGATCTTGTAGGCGAGCGATTTGAGGCCCCAATATTCCGTGCGGACGACTTTGCCGCCGGCTTCTGCCAGAATGTCGGAGAATTCTTTGGTTAGCTGCTCGACCTGGGCGCTGGAAGCGTCCTGACGGGCGAGGAAGACATGCTCGTAGAGCGGCATGCGGTTGTGCCTTTCTTTCAATTCAAATTTGGCCCGGCGCATAGCCCCTTGCGGGCCTGGACACTTTTGATCCACCGCCAATGATGATTGGCGGCTTGAAAAAGCGGTGAAAGGCCCACCAGAGATACCCACGAGAGCGGAGACACGGGAAGAATGGGACATAAGCCCACATGAACCATGCTAGATGCACAGCCTTCCGTTCAGCCCCCAACCGGACGCGAAGGAGGCTTTATAGACCGATTTGGCAATGAAGCAAGTGCGATTTTTACCGCTGGGTCTGCCGATTTGCCGGGCTAGGAAGCGTTGGCGGGCGTGCGTAAATCAGGCGGTGCGCTTGACTTGAGCAGCCAAGCTGTGCTCTTGCCGCTGCCATCGGTTCCTTATTCACAACTTCAAGCTGGGCAGCGCGAGAACTCATGAGCACTGCATTTGTATTCCCCGGGCAGGGTAGCCAGGACGTTGGCATGGGCCAGGCTTTAGCGAAGGAATTCGCTGTTGCTCGTGCCGTTTTCGATGAAATCGACGAGTCGCTGGGCCAAAAGCTGTCGTCGGTCATGTGGGAGGGGCCTAAAGAGGACCTGACGCTGACCGAAAATGCGCAACCCGCGCTGATGGCCGTATCTCTGGCGGTTATGCGCGTGCTGGAGGAAGAGCACGGATTTGTGCTTGCCGATAAGGTCAAGTTCGTTGCCGGTCACTCGTTGGGTGAATATTCGGCGTTGGCGGCAGCCGGGGCGTTGACGATTTCCGATACGGCAAAGCTCCTGCGGCTGCGCGGCAAGGCGATGCAGGCTGCTGTTCCGGTGGGGCAGGGGGCGATGGCGGCGCTGCTAGGTGCGAATGTGGAGACAGCCCGCAAGGTGGCTGAAGAAGCCGCACAGGGTGAAGTTTGCCAGATCGCCAATGATAACGATCCAAGCCAGGTTGTGGTGTCGGGTGACAGGGATGCTGTCGGCCGGGTCGGTGAGATCGGCAAAGCACATGGAATCCGCAGGGCTGTGCCACTTCCGGTGTCAGCACCGTTTCATTGCGCGCTGATGCAACCTGCGGCAGATGCGATGGCCGAAGCGCTGGCTGGCGTCGAGGTCAAGGCCCCAGTCGTTCCGGTTATTGCAAACGTGTTGGCCGGGCCGGTGACGGAGCCAGCAGAAATTCGCCAACGGCTGGTTGAACAGGTTGTCGGCACGGTTCGCTGGCGCGAAAGTGTTCTCTACATGACAGCCAACGGCATTACGGATGTCTATGAGATCGGGTCGGGAAAGGTGCTGGCCGGTCTTGTTAAGCGGACCGACAAGAGCCTTAATTCCGCGAGCATTGGTACGCCTGAAGACATTGCCGCGCAGGCGCCGGCAATGACGGGCTGAATGAGGAAACAGAACAACGATATGTTTGATCTTACAGGTAAAAACGCACTTGTGACGGGTGCCACCGGTGGCATCGGGGGGGCGATTGCACGCGCCTTCCATAAAGCTGGCGCGACGGTTGCGATTTCAGGGCGGCGCAAGGAACGGTTGGATGAACTGGCGGCCGAACTTGGTGAGCGGGTTCATGTGTTGCCATGCGATCTGGGAAACCGTGAAGAGGTTGCCGGGCTGGTGGACGGCGCAATTGCGGCAATGGGGCAACTGGACATTATCGTCAACAATGCCGGTCTGACCCGGGACAACTTGTTCATGGTGATGAAGGACGAGGAATGGGACGATGTCATTGCCGTCAATCTCACCGCGACGTTCATGCTGATGCGGGCAGCGTCGCGCCATATGATGCGCAATCGTTCGGGTT
Source organism: Alphaproteobacteria bacterium (assembly GCA_022600345.1). Lineage (GTDB taxonomy): Bacteria > Pseudomonadota > Alphaproteobacteria > Rhizobiales > Hyphomicrobiaceae > Filomicrobium. Next base: position 48,443 of record JAHZKP010000047.1, read on the forward strand.
ATGGGCGGATTATCAACATTGCGTCGGTCTCTGGCGTGTTTGGCAACCCAGGTCAGGGTAACTATGCTGCCTCCAAGTCGGGCATGATCGGGATGACCAAGTCGCTGGCTCGTGAGGTTGCTTCGCGCGGTATTACCGCCAACTGTATCGCTCCTGGATTCATCAAGACGGAAATGACGGCTGCGCTGAATGAAAAGCAGACAACCGAGATTTCCAAAATGATCCCGGCCCAGCGCTTCGGCGAAGCTGACGATATTGCAGCAGGTGCGTTGTATCTGGCCAGCGATTCAGGGGGCTATGTGACGGGGCAGACGCTGCACGTGAACGGCGGGATGGCGATGGTCTAGCTAAAAGTAAAAGTGTCTACCGGTGCGGTTCCTGCTAATTGAATGAACCACAGGTTTTAAAATGCGCCTTGGATGGTGCTGCCACATGTCCGAGCGTCAACTGGTCAAGCCCGTGGAAGTGTGTTAACGAGCCTTCGCCTTACAGGCGCAGAGCCCTAAGATCAGGGCTTTTTATGTACCTGTTTGACTACTCGCTAGCCCACAGACTCAACGGCCGCCTTGAAACGGGTTGCGCTCTGCAGGACGGCTGAACGAAGAAAAGTAAGTTTGCCGGCGGCCGCAATGGCTGCCATTAGAAAATGCCACAAAACTAAAGAGGACGAATTACTATGAGCGAAGTCGCAGAGCGCGTGAAAAAGATCGTCGTCGAGCACCTGGGCGTTGAAGCTGAAAAGGTTTCTGAATCGGCCAGCTTTATCGATGACCTGGGTGCAGACAGCCTTGACACAGTCGAACTGGTTATGGCGTTTGAAGAAGAATTCGGGTGCGAAATTCCCGACGATGCCGCCGAGCACATCCTGACGGTCGGCGATGCGGTGAAGTTCCTTGAAAAGAACGCCAGCGCAGCCTGATTGGCGGTGAAAGGTAGCGTTTTTCCGGGGGGAACGACGCGCAAGTCCGGGTGATATCGGGAAACTGCCTGTAGGCGGTTTCCATGAATGGCAAAGGGGGAAGCCTTTTAACGGCTGCTTCCAAGCTAATATGAAATCCGGGGACATGGGGGAAGTGCACATGGGTAGGGCAATACCCATGTCTCGTTGTAATGGAAGGTATCTTAATGCGGCGTGTCGTGATTACCGGGTTAGGGCTCGTTACACCGCTGGGTTGCGGCGTCGAGGCCAGCTGGAGCCGACTTCTGGAAGGCAAGAACGGTGCGCGGCGCATTGAGGAGTTCGAAGTTTCCGATATCGCTTCCCAGGTGGCGTGTTTTGTCCCACGCGGAGACACCTCTGAGGGTCTGTTCAATGCCAACGATTGGATGGAGCCCAAGGAGCAACGCAAGGTTGATGCATTCATAACCTATGCGCTGGCCGCAGCCGATCAGGCCTTGGCCGATTCGGGGTATGAGGCCGATACTCTGGAAAAGCAGGAGCGATCAGGTGTTCTGATCGGTTCTGGGATTGGCGGTTTGAGCGGGATCGCCGATACATCGATCCTGTTGAAGGAAAAGGGTCCGCGCCGAATCAGCCCGTTCTTCATTCCGGGCCGGTTGATCAATCTGGCGTCGGGTTACGTTTCAATCCGCCATCAACTCAAGGGCCCTAATCATGCGGTTGTCACCGCCTGTTCGACGGGTTCTCATGCCATTGGTGATGCTGCACGGCTGATCCAATTGGGTGATGCCGAGGTGATGGTGGCTGGTGGTACCGAAAGCCCGATTTGCCGTATCGCCATGGCCGGGTTCGCAGCCTGCCGGGCGCTGACGACGCATTTCAACGATGATCCGCAGCGTGCATCCCGACCCTATGACAAAGACAGGGACGGATTCGTCATCGGTGAGGGTGCTGGTATCGTGGTTCTTGAAGACTACGAACATGCCAAAGCCCGCGGCGCAAAGATCTACGCTGAGATCATCGGTTATGGATTGTCGGGTGATGCTTTCCACATCACGGCGCCGGCTGAGAATGGCGATGGTGCGTTCCGCTGCATGAAGGCGGCACTCAATCGTGCCGAAATCGACGTCAGTGACATCGATTACATCAACGCCCACGGAACCTCGACCCCGATGGGCGATGAGATTGAGCTGGGGGCGGTTGAGCGGTTGTTTGGCAATACTGCTGCCAAACTGGCGATGTCGTCGACAAAATCGGCAATCGGGCATCTGCTGGGGGCTGCGGGTGCGGTGGAAGCAATCTTTTCCACATTGGCAATTCGCGACAATATAGCGCCGCCAACTCTCAATCTGGACAATCCCTCGGTAGAAACGGCGATTGATCTCGTGCCGCACAAGGCGCGCGAAAAGGAGATCAACACGGTTCTGTCGAATTCGTTCGGATTTGGTGGCACCAATGCTTCCCTGATCCTTCAGCGGGTCGATTAAGGGCGTATTTTGCGCGTGTGATTGTCAGCCGTCGCGGGATAATGGTGACAGTGGGTTCCAATGTCATGAAATAAGGGTGATTGCCGACGGGCCGGGAGTTGTCTGGCTCGAGTTTGGCAATTGGGCACAGTACGGTGCCTTGTTGATGCCGGATTTTTCAAGCTCCAATCCTGCGGAACGATGGCCAGCGAGGTGGATTAGTCCACCGCGTGTACGGGGGCCAAATGAGGTGGCCGGGTTTGCTTCAATTTATTGGCGGTCAACGGCGCCTCCAGTCGGCGTCGTGGTTGTTTTGAGCCAATTAGAGCAAAAAGGTTTCCCAACATACGGTGTTGGGTGCCGGGTTGGTTGGCTATTCTGAGCAAAATGATTCGTTCGATGCGTGATTGAGCGCACCGCGATCGGCAAGGAATTTGCGATGAGCAAGCGAAAGCTGGAGCCGGAACTTCCAAATGCGCCGCGTTCTATCAGACCGCGCAGTCCGGCTGAAATGTTGGAGCCATCCCGTGCGCCCTCCAGGCCGAAGGGGCGTCGGCGCCGCAGAGATACCAGTAAGTTGAGCCGGTGGGTGCGCTTTGTCAGCAGCGTCTTGACGATCGCGCTGGTGGTGATCGGCGGTGTGGGTTTGACGATGTTCGTTTTGCAGCATCAGTTTACCGCTCCCGGTCCGTTGGCTGAGGCACGGACAATCATCATTCCACGCGGCGAGGGGCGGCTTGAAATCGCCGAGCGGCTGGAGCGTGAGGGAATTGTCGGCAACCGCTGGTCGTTCATCGTCAATCACCTGGCGCGAACCTATATTCTGGGCGACCGCTTGGATATGAAGGCGGGCGAATTCCAACTGGAGGCGAACGCCAGTATGGAATCGGTGATGAAGACGCTCGTTCGGGGCAAGTCAGTTCAGTACAAGATTACGGTGCCGGAAGGTCTGACAAGCCAGCAGGTCGTGGCGAGGATCCTGGCTGATGATAATCTGACCGGCGATATTGCTGCGATCCCTGAAGAAGGGACGCTGTTGCCCGATACCTATCCTTATTCGCGAGGTGCGGACCGGCAGGCGGTGTTGGATAGAATGGTCAAGGCACAGCAGGAATTCCTCGACGGCTTGTGGGACAAGCGCCAGGAAGGCATTCCCTTGAAGTCGATTGAAGATGCTGTGATCCTGGCGTCGATCGTGGAGAAAGAAACCGCGGTCGCCGAAGAACGCGCGATGACGGCGGCGGTGTTTCATAATCGCTTGAACAAGGGAATGAGGCTGCAGTCTGATCCGACGATTATCTATGGCATCGTTGGTGGACGCGGCCGACTGGGGCGCCCGATTTTGAAGTCCGAAATCCGCGCCAAGACGCCATACAACACATATACCATCAAGGGACTGCCGCCGACGCCGATCTGCAACCCGGGCCGCGAAGCAATTCTGGCCGTGCTCAATCCAGCGGCGACAAAAGCGCTGTATTTCGTGGCTGACGGGACCGGTGGCCACAAGTTTTCCAATACGCTGGCCGAGCACAATGCAGCCGTTGCCAATTGGCGGAAAATCGAGAGACAGAGGCGTGCTGCAGCCAAGAAGGCGAAAGCAGCGGGTGGTGGGCCGGTTCGCACAGTTTCTCCTGCGGCAGGCGGCGCGGTCGCGGCCGCACCCGTCGTTCCGGTTGACGACCGGGAGGCGCAGGCAGCGGTTTCTGTGAGCCAGCAGGCAAGGTTGCCGGCCAACCCTGATGCAAACGCTCGCTCATCGGGGGTGGTCACAACGGTGTCTTCACCAGCGGGGGTTTCCGCGGCAGCGGCAGCGGCAGGTGGCATACCGTTGCCCGACCGCAAGCCGCGATAAAATCCGCCCAGGTCTGGTTGCCAGTTGGTAGATGATTGACGTCTATCGGGTCGCTTTGGCAGGTGGGCTGCTCCTGCAAACGAGGTCGAATTAGATGTCCGTTAACAGCATGACTGGGTTTGCCCGCACCGGGGGTGGTGTCGAATCTGTGGAATGGTTCTGGGAGTTGCGCAGCGTTAACGGCAAGGGCTTCGACCTGCGTTTGCGGCTGCCACCGGGTTTCGATGGTATCGAAGCCAAGTTGAGGGCGCTGGCAATGAAGCGGTTCAGCCGTGGCACGATCCACGCCTCGCTCAATCTGACGCGCCAGAGTGGAACTTCGACCGTTCGCTTGAACGAGGCCGTGCTTGGGCAGGTCGTCGAAGCTGCGCGGCGGGCTTGCGAAATCACCGGTGGGCAAATGCCTGATACGGCAAGTCTGCTGGGATTGCGCGGCGTGCTGGAGATCAGTGAAGCGGAGTTGGGTGCCGGGCTTGAAGCTGAAGTTCTGGAGCCGTTGGTTTCTGACTTTGAGTCGGCGCTGGGCGAATTGGCGGCTGCGCGTGCGGCTGAGGGCCAGCGCATGGCCATAATCGTCGATCAACTGATCGATGAAATCGAGCGGCTGACGAAAGTGGTCGAGGTCGCGCCGGCGCGGAGTGTCGGGGCGATTAAGGCGCGCTTGGGAGAGCAGGTCAGGCGGGTGCTGGACGCGGAGCAGTCGATGGAGGCTGACAGATTGCATCAGGAGGCTGTGCTGTTGGCGACGCGGGCGGATGTGGAAGAGGAGCTTAAGCGCCTTTATTCGCATGTTGCGGCTGCGCGGGAATTGTTGAGAGATGGGGGCGTGATTGGCCGCAAGATGGACTTCCTGGCGCAAGAGTTTCAGCGCGAGGCCAACACGTTATGTTCGAAGTCGAATGATGCTGAGATTACTGCGGCGGGTCTGGCCATGAAGGTGAAGATCGACCAAATGCGCGAGCAGGTTCAAAACTTGGAGTGACGGCATGGGTGAGGTGTTGCCACAACAGAAGCGTCGCGGGCTTTTGTTCGTTTTGTCCTCGCCCAGTGGTGCTGGGAAGACGACGCTGGGGCGGCGCCTGCTGGAAGGGGAAGGGCCGGCTCTGCGCATGTCTGTTTCGTTGACGACGCGGCCGGCGCGGCCGGGCGAAACCGATGGCGAGGATTATTGGTTCGTTGACGAAGCCCGGTTCGGTGAACTGCGCGAACAAGGCGGGTTGCTGGAGTGGGCGCAGGTTTTTGGCAATTACTACGGGACGCCGCGCAAGCAGGTCGAAGCTTCGCTTGCAGCGGGTCATGATGTTTTGTTCGATGTCGACTGGCAAGGTGCACGGCAGTTGGCCGAAGCGATGGCTGATGATGTCGTGCGGGTTTTCATTCTACCGCCCAGCGCACAGATTCTGGAAAGCCGTCTGACCTCAAGGAACCAGGACAGTGCGGAGGTGGTGGCTCTTCGGATGGCGCAGGCGTCGGGCGAAATCAGCCACTGGAACGAATACGATTATGTTGTCGTCAATCAGGAAATCGACCGCAGCATCATGCAGCTTCAGGCCATCCTTGCTGCGGAACGTTTGAAACGGGTCCGCCAAACCGGGTTGACCAATCTGGTGGAAGACCTGCAGCGGGCATTGGGGCAAAGTGTCTGGCATTGAGTTGAAGCGTTTGGCTTAGCGACTGCCGATCTCGTCATCATCGAAGGCGGCGGCCAGTTCCGCGAATTGCTGGACGGTAAGATTTTCGGCCCTGAGGGTCGGGTCTAAGTTGCATTTTGCAAGCAGCAGCTCGGGCATGGGGGTCAACGATTTGAGGCTTTGGCGGAGCATCTTGCGGCGTTGACCGAATGCGGCAGCCGTGACGCGGGCCAGGGTTGTGACGGAGGCTGGCGGTGCGGGGCTGGGACGCGGAATGAAACTCACGACGGCTGAAGAAACTTTCGGCGGCGGTGTAAAGGCTTCGGGTTTCAGGTTGAGCGCGATCTGGGGGATGGTGCGCCACTGGGCCAAAACCGAGAGGCGGCCATAGGCTTTGGTTCCGGGCTGGGCAACGATGCGGTCTGCCACTTCTTTTTGAAACATCAGCGCCATGGCGGAAAACCAGGGCGGCCAGGGATGGGTTTCCAGCCATCCCACCAACAGGTTGGTGGCAATGCCGTAGGGCAGGTTGGCAACTATGATGGCGTCGCCGGGTTGATCTGCGATCACGCTTGGCCAATCGGTTTCCAAAGCATCAGACAGGTGGATTTCCAGGCGGCCGGGATAGGCGTCGGCAATTTGCCTAAGTGCAGCATGACAGCGTGCATCGCGTTCTATTGCGATGACTTTTTTGGCACCCTCCATGATGAGGCCACGAGTGAGGCCGCCGGGTCCAGGACCGACTTCGATAACGGTATTGCCTTCGAGGGGGGCAGCGATGCGGGCGATGCGGCAGGTCAGGTTGAGGTCGAGGATGAAATTCTGGCCGAGTGATTTCTTAGCCGTCAGGTCGTGGGCCCGGATGACTTCGCGGAGTGGCGGCAGGTTAGGGCTGCGGTCGGCACCGGTGTGGCCGTGGGTCTCGCTTTGGTCGTCGGCCTTGTTGGGGCGCTTCATGAGATGGCCGTCCTGGCGCGAGTGGTCGCCATTTGGTGCGCCAGATTGAGCGCGGCGATGAGGCTTTCTGCGGATGCGATGCCTTTGCCGGCGATGTCGAAAGCGGTGCCGTGGTCAGGCGAAGTTCGAACGAAGGGGAGCCCCAGGGTGGTGTTGACGCCGCGGTCGAAGGCAATCGTCTTTATCGGGATGAGGGCCTGGTCGTGGTACATGGCGATTGCCGCGTCATAGGATTGGCGGGCGTGCTCATGAAACATGGTGTCGGCGGGGAACGGGCCGGAAACATCAATGCCGAGTTTTTGCAACTGGGCGATAGCGGGTTCGATGATGGTGGTTTCTTCGTCGCCCAAGGTTGCATTTTCGCCAGCATGGGGGTTGAGGCCGGTGAGCCAGATGCGGGGGTTGGAGATGGCAAAGCTCGTTTGCAGGTCGCGGGCAACGATCCGGCTGGTCGATACGATCTTTTCAGCGGTGAGGGCCGTTGACACCTCGTTCAGGGGGATGTGGATCGTCACAGGCACCACGCGCAGTTCATCGCAGGCAAGCATCATCACGGGCGTTCGCTGCGCACCGGGCTGATGCAACTCGGAAAGCGAAGCGAGATATTCGGTGTGTCCGGGGTGTTTAAATCCGGCTGCATATAGGATGGATTTGGCGATTGGGTTCGTAACAACGGCGCTGGCCGTTTTCTGGGCTACGGCAGCGACGGCATGTTCGATCGAGGCGAGGATGGCGCCGGCGTTTGCGGTGTCTGGATCGCCGGGCACGGCGTTGGCGCGAAGGGGGGTATGAACGACCGGGAGTGCGACAGGGAATATTTGGTTGGCTTCAGCAATGTCACTGATGATGTGGACAGGGATGCTGAGTGCGAGGTGAGAGGCGCGGGCGATCAAGGCGTCGGCATCGGCAAACAGTGCGAAGGGTGCAATATAACGGTCGTTTCGCTGGGTCCAGGCGGCGAGCGAAATTTCAAGGCCGATGCCGGCGGGGTCGCCCATGGTCAAGGCAAGTGGCGGCCGGTGCTTCAGGTCCGATGGCGTCATTGGATTGCCCCGGCGATTAATTGGGCGGTTGCGCGGGGCAATCCTGTCTGAACCTGGTGCGTTATCGTGGGCACTCAGCGGTACTCGATATGAGCGTCCGTGCGCAGGTCGTTAAGGTGGCGCTCGGCAAGCACGCCGAACTCGCGCTGGCGCAATTCCTCGGCTGCTGCATCGCGTTTGGTCTTGTTGGCCTCGACGGTTTTCCTGCCGCAAAGTGCCCACAGCTCTACGCCTGCACTGCCCACGGTGGGGGGCAGCATCTCGCCGTCCTGAGCGCTGATGAGCATAGTGCGGGTTGGTTCCGGGATCTTGCCGGCTTCGGTTGGCCCCAGATTGGCGAACCGCGCGCCGCCTGCCTGATTGGCGAGGCTTTGGGTCATCGAACAGCCGGTGAATTTGGTGCGGAGCTGGCTGGCTTCGCCCAAGCGGCGGGCCAATTCGGCCTGGCCCAGGTTTTTGGCAAACAACAACGTTATGCGCTGAACGTTGAGGACTGTTTTCTCGTCGGCGTCGGTGGTTGCGACAGCGCGATCCAGGTCGCGGGTGCTGATTGCGATCTGATGGCCGAACTGACGGCGGATGACATTCTTCCAGGACAACATCGCTTTGAACCGGGAACGCATGGTGTGAATGCCGGCGCCCATTGACTTCAGGTGTTTGTCGAAGCCCTTCATATCCATCTTGTTGCGCTTGGCGATGCTGCCGATGATCTTGTTGACCTCATCGTCGCTGGCAACAACGCTCAGGCGCTTGGCTTCCTGGACTTTCAACTTCTCCAGGATCAGTTCGTCGAGGGCCTTTTTTTGCAGTCCGGGGAGGACGCTTGCGCGGGCGCTGCTGACGGCGCGTTGCTGGAGCCGTTTGGCGAAGGCCTTTTTGCGCTTCTCGAACAGAGCTATGATCTGTTCCTTGGACTTGCCAGGGTTCTTTTTGATGGTGTCGCGGAGAATTCCGCGAAGTTTCTCGGTCGTGCTCTTGGCCTTGATCAGGGATTTGAATTTGGATTGAGCACGCTTTTGGATATCGCCGGCGCCAAGAGCCAGATAGCGCTTGCGCAGGTCGATTTCATATTTGGTGATGGGCTCGCCGTTGACGAGGACGGCGATTCCCTGCGAGCGGACACGGTGGATCAGAACTGATTTGGGTGCGGCGTGCGCGGCTTGTCGTGTCGCTGACAAGCCGCCTGCGGCGCTGGCTGCATGGGTGCTGGCAGTTGCGATGATGGGTGCCGTGAAGGCGAGCGTCACGACTAGGCGGACGAAGTTCGCTGGATTGGATTTGAGCGGGCTTGGCATGGCGTTGGTTCTCATCACTGCAATGCAGGTTTGGGCGGGTTTCTGGTTGTGGCCGCATGCGTGCGCCTTCTATAAGCGGCGCGTGTCAGAGCCGATTCTCCTGCGGGAAAGGCTTTCATCCCGATGTATCAGCGTCAACCTTGGCATGGCAATGGCGAAGATCTGGTGCCGAATGTCGTGGACGAAGCGCCACATATTGCGTCATCGGGGGCAAACGGTCAGGTGCTTGAGGCCGCGTGCCGCGTCCCAACTGGATCAACAGGTGCTCGTAGGCATGGCCTCAGCGATGCACGAGCGCGCGATGTCTATTCTTGCTCTTCTCCGGAGTCGGCTGCGAAGATGTCGGTTTTATAGTCGACAAGCCCCAGATGCTTGAATTCGAACGCAAGGTAGATGGTGCGATCGGTATCGATATCCTCGTTGGTGTAGAAGCGCTCCGAATAGGTTGCAGTCAACACGAAGCATTCATCTGCGTAACGCAACTGGATGGCGTCCGAGAGGATGAATTTTTCGTCGATGTCATAGCGCATGCGGCCCTGGACGGTCCAATGGTCGGACAGCCTCAGGCCTACCGCCCCGGAGATATCCTGCTGGTTGGTTTCGATGCCGAATTCAGGATCAGCCGATGTAAAGGTGTAGGTCGCCGAAGCGAAGGCCGGACCTAAATCAGCCTTGACGAAGAGATCTTCGCGGCGCAACTCCATTGTTTCTTCGTCAAATCGGCTTTGCGAGATCAGGCGGAATGCCTCGATCGGGGCGACGTAGGCACCCAGGACATAATCGGACCGGGTGGTGTCCAGGCCGCTAATGGGATTGAACGAATACTGCTGGAACCGGTCGATGTTTCTTTCTGTAACGATCGGGGTCGTGCCAGGCTTGATGGTCGTGACGCTTCCGGGGTTTGCGAACGGATTATCGCCGGAAAGCTGGAAGCTTTGTCCGGCCAGCAGGCGGGCATAGCCGCCATTGCTGGCTTGGAAGGTGTACTGGACGCCGACGTTGGCTCGAGTTCCCGTTTCAGTACGATCGTAGCCCGAGAATTTATCGATTTCGAACAGGTTGGTGTCATCGAATACGAGGCTTTGGGCGTCTTCGTTGGGCAACCGGTTGCGATCGTTGGTCTGCGTGCGGGCAATGACCTGGCCGATGGGTTCGATGGTGTGGGCGCCGACCGATGACGCGGAGATCCACGGATAGGAAACGGTAACGCCAGCCGAAGCGACGCCGTTGGTGACCGTGTCGTCCTCCAGGGACGGGTTGCTGAGCTCGGCCAGTGTGTCGAGGGCGTCTGGATCGCGGTAATTGTCGAACTGGACGACATCCCCGCGGATATTGGCAAATGGTGTGTAGGTGATGCCAATGCGGTCGATCAACTTGCGACGCCAGGTCAGTTCGGTGGTGACGCGCGAGGTGTTCTGGTCGAATTGGACGGGCGCCTGGCCGACGCCACGAATGATGGCTTCGTCGCGCGACAGGCTGTAGGCATTGGAATCCCAACGCAGCTCGCCGCCCAGGACCGGGTCACGGAAGATGTAGTTGTAGTCGATGACAGGGTGCACAAGGCTTTCGGAGCGAGGCGTGTCGTCGAGAAGCAAGCCGCCGAAGTGGTACAGCGTGGCGCCAAAGTAGTTGCGGGTCGACATGCCTTCGAAGAACGTCTTGTTGACGCGGTCGGTGATGATGCGGCTTTCCAGACCGTAGAACCGGCGGAAGGTGTCGTCGCTCTCAATCGTGGCGTCCCAACCGAAGCTCCACCAGCTCGACAGCGAGAACAGGCCCTGGGTCTTGAGGCTTCCGCGCCAGCCGACGAGGTCTTCTTTTCGTTCCAGCGCCAGATCTTCAGGCAGTGCGTTGTCGCGCTGATCGACGCCGGCCATGGTGATCTTGTATTCGCCATTGGCCAGACGGTGACGCCATTCGCCCTGATAAAGGACGCCGCCCTTGGTCATGTAGCGGGGCGCGAAGGTGAAGTCGTAGTTGGGGGCCAGGGCGAAGTAGTAGGGAACGGTGGTTGAAAATCCCAGGTCGGTGGAGGACCCGAAGGATGGGGGCAGGAATCCGGACCGACGCTTCACGGAGGGATCAGCGTGTTGGAAGTAGGGCAGGTAGACGACGGGCTGTCCGAAGACTTCGAACTGGGCGTCGTTGTAAGTGATCGTTGCCTGCTGCTTGTCGTGGACGATGCGGCGCGAGGAGATGCACCACAGCGGAGGCATGCCGCCTTCGGTCTTACAGGGCGTGAACTTGGCGTCTGAAAATTCGGTCGTGTTGCCATCCCGCCGGGTGGCGCGGGCGGCTGCGATACGCGTGTCATCCTTAGCGACGACGCTGAGCGACTGGACGAAGCCATCGCGGAAATCGTCGGTGAGCGTATACCGGTCGGCGCGAATTACGTTGCCGTTGGGTTCGCGCAGGATGACGTTGCCGACCGCCGTCAGCGTATTTGCGGATTGGTCGTAGACGACTTCGTCGGCGGTCAGAACAAAGTTGTTGTAGTAGATCTCGACATTTCCACGGGCGGTAACGGAATTGCCCGAGTTGTCATAAACAAGTTGGTCGCCCTGGAGGTAGAGCGGCTGGGTGCGATCGATGTCGGTCGACGGCAGGAGATCGCTGCTGGGTTTCTTGAACCTGGGAGCGGCGCCACCGGGAGTGCCGCCGCCAGTGCTGGTGCTGGGATCCTGGGCGCGCACGGGCGCAATCGATGCGAGAGCGATTGTGACGGTCAACAGTAATGTCAGGGTGCTGGCAATGCTTCCTCGTGGACGGCGCAATCGGGCAGCCGTGTTGATTCCCCACGTGAAAGGCATCTCAGCGCGCCCCCAGCCGCAGCGATTCTGCGGTTTTCGCGCCCAACGCGTCACTCAACCGTCCTCCTGGTGCAACAGCACCGTTAGTGAAACCAAGCTCACAAGCAGAATAGGCAGCCAGACCGCAGCCCATGGCGGCACAAGTCCGGCTACCCCGATCTGCCGAGACACCTCGGCAAGTAAGAAGAACCCCAGTCCCCCCACCATTCCTGTGATCACCATAGTCTGGATGCCTCCGGATCGGAATGACCGCAACGACACAGTCGCTGCCAAAAGAACCATGGCGATGCACAGAAGGGGTCTGGACAGAAGGGATTCGTACTGAATGTGCAGCTTGCTGGCAGAAAGGTCTGCCTTTTCAGCGACTTCTATGAGCCCTGGCAGGTCCCAGAAGGATACAGAAATAACTGTGCCTAAGGCGTCCTGGACGCGTTCGGGTGTCAAGTAGGTCGAAAGAAGATAGGTATCGTGTTTCGTGGGCTCGCGGCCGGGGGCTGCAACCCAGGCATCGGAGAGCTTCCAGTAGCCTTCCCGAAGTTCGGCGGTTTGGGCGTCTATCCGCTCGATAAACTGGCCGTCGTTGTCATAAAGAAGGGCCGTGACGATCGTCAGTTTGAGGCCCTGGTTGCTTGCCTGGGCGGATGTCAGCACCGATTGACCGTCGACGCCATTTTGTCGCAGCCAGGATTCGCCTGATTTGGATCTGAGCAAATTGGCTTCACGGCCGAAGGCCTCGGCAAACATCTGCTCGGCATGGTCTCGGGCGCCGGCGGCAATCGGGTTGTAAAGTGTCGTTGCGAAGATACCCAGAAAGAATGCCAGAACGATGCCGGGGCGAAGGAATTGCCAGGCCGACATCCCACCAGCGCGCATAACGGCCAACTCGCTCTTGCGGCTGAGGAACAGCAAAGTCGAGATCGCCCCAACCTGAACGGCGAATGCGAGCAGAAACTCGGTGTAGGCTGGAAGCCGCAGGGCGGTCATCCAGGCCAGTTTCCATGCCGGCACGCTGCCGTACTTTCCGGCTTGGCGCAGAAGTTCGACGAAGTCGATCATGAAAATCAGGACCGAGCAGAGGGCGAAGGCGCCGAAGATCGCGGTCAGGAACTTGCGGCCGAGGTACCAGTTGAGCGTTGAGCCCATCATGTTCGTGGCCCTCCTGGCGGCAAGTGTGGTTGAGGGTACGGGTCGGCGGGCAATTGCGGCGGCTGGTCAGAGTTGTGACCGGGTGGAGTGCCTGCAAGGGATGAATTTGGGCGTTGAAGGCGTCTGACGATTGGTTTGAGAAGATCTTCAAGGCGGTCGCTGATGAGCAGGCCTTTGCGCGGGCGGGCGTTATAGATGATGAAGAACGCCGCCAGGCTGCTGGCTGCGAGCGGGATGACATAGAGCAACGGCACGAATGCGGCGTTAAGGGCGACGAGGTTGTTGACGGCAAGGCCGCCCATGCGGCAGGCGACGGCGGAAACGAAACCTATCACCATTCGTTCCGTGCGGGCCTGGCGGGTCGATTGGGCCTGCCCGGCGGCGGCCAATGCGATCAGGATGAAGGTTATCGGGTAGAGCGGATTGGCGAACCGCTCATGCAACTCGGCTCGGAATTGACCGGGATTTGCAGCAAACAGCGCGTCATCCTTTTTGGGGTTGGTGAGTTCGTGCAGGTAGCGTTCGCGCGGTTTGAGATCGAAGGTTTTGTTGCGTCCCTGGTCGAGCCGGTCGAGGTCGATGATATATTTGTCGAAGACGATGATCTGGGCGGGTTCTTTGCTGCTGGTACGGCGGAGAATATGGCCGTCATACATGATCAGATACGCCGTCGGGTCCTGCTTTACGATCTGTCCTCGTTTGGCGAGATAGGTCTGCTGTTCCTTCTTGTTGCGGTTGTCATTGACGACGAGGCCGAGGATGTCGCCGTTGAATTCTCGCGCACGAATGTGGAAGGTCAGCCCCTTTTCTGGCGTCGTGAAGCTGCCGGGCTGCATGACCTGCGACAGAAGGTCAGTGCGCATCTGAACGATATATTCGCGCAACAGCCGCAGGCTCCAGGGCATGCCGACGTGGTTCACGAAACTTACAGCGACGGTGACAAGCAGGCCCAGCGCTATCAGCGGACGGGCAACGGTCCACACGTTTGCCCCTGCCGCCGTCATGACGATCAGTTCGCTATCGCCGTTAAGCCGGTTGAGGATGTGCAGGGCTGAAATCAGCAGGGCAAACGGGGCGATAATGGCGAGCAGGTTGGGCAGCGCCAATGTGGTCATCTTGAACAGCATGAACGCGTCCTGGCCCTGCGAGGTGACGACGTTTAGCTGCTTCAAGGCCAAGGCGATCCAGACGATGCCCCCGAGTGATGCAAGGATAAGGAGCAGTGCCGAGGCCGACTGTCGGAAGACATATCTGAAGAATATCGACATTTAGGCGAGTGTCGCTCCGATAGCAGGGGCGGCGAATAGTGGGTTCGCCCGAATGAGTTCTATGATTGTGATGAATACGGCATTTTCGCTGCCGTTGAGGTCCCACAGCACCGTGGCGGAAATTCGGCTGGGGTCAACTCGTGCGGAATGTGAGGGCTACTGGTCCACAGGTGTTGCAAATTTGTGGCGGTTGGGGCGTCTATCGGACGTGCGGCTATCTGAGGTTTCTATCGTTTTCACGGTATTTGAGCAGGAAGCTTGATCTTATCGTAGTGGTGGCACATCTTCACGCGCTGTTTGTGGCTCGGATTGAAGCGGTCGAATGCCCAGTTAGCGTCACTGCGCAGAAAACCTTATGTCTGGCCACGCCGATCCTGCGGAGCCGTTATTGCCCCTTATCGGCCGACCAGTCCCTCAACTAACAAAGGAGTTCACGATGCCAGCATCGCCGGCAGGTCGCCTGGAAGTTTCATTTGCTTCACTAAAGGGGAAGCGACAAGAGGTCGTCGGCCTCGTCGTCGGCCAGGGACCGGAATTCGCCGGGCTGGCGGAGGAGCTGGACCAGTCGTGCGATGGCGGATTGAGCCGGGCGGCGAAGACGGCCCAATTCGAGGGGAAGGCCAAGAGCATCGTCGACGTGCTGGCGCCTTCAGGGCTGAAAGAGAAGCGCGTGCTGCTGATTGGCGGCGGTGAGGTGGCAAAATCCAGTGAAGACGACTGGATCAATTGCGGCGGTGCGGCAATGGGTAAGCTTCTGGGCACCAAATCTGCTTCGGCAAGCTTGGTCGTCGAAACGGGTGCCGAGGGAGAGCTTGCCGATCATGATATCGCGGCTGCGATGGCGCTTGGTGCATTTCTGCGTAGTTACCGGTTCGACAAGTACAAGACCAAGAAGGATGATGATGGGGACAAAGGCTCCAAGGCCAAGGAGCTGACAACGCTCGTTATCCACTGTGCTGAACCCAAGAAGGCGGAAAAGGCCTATCAGCGCCTGCAAGCGATAGGTGATGGCGTCGTGTTGGCCCGCGATCTGGTCAATGAGCCTGCCAATGAGCTGGGGCCGGAAGAATTCGCCAAGCGGGCTCAGGAGCTTGAAAAGATCGGGGTCGAGGTTGAAGTGCTCGATCAAAAGGAACTCAAGAAACTGAAGATGGGTTCCTTGTTGGCCGTTTCGCAGGGGAGCAGCAGGCCGGCGCGCGTTGTCGTCATGTCGTGGAACGGTGGCAAAAAGAGCGAGGCTCCGGTCGCGCTTATCGGCAAGGGCGTCGTTTTCGACACCGGTGGCATCTCCATCAAACCGGCTGCGGGAATGGAGGCCATGAAAGGTGACATGGGCGGGGCTGCAGCGGTCGTTGGTGCGATGTGCGCCATTGCCGGTCGCAAAGCGAAGGCTAACGTCGTTGGGTTGATTGGTTGTGTGGAAAACATGCCGTCAGGGGATGCCACCCGCCCGGGCGATATCGTCAAGTCGATGTCGGGGCAAACCATCGAAGTTCTGAATACGGATGCGGAGGGCCGTCTGGTTCTTGCCGATGTGCTTTGGTACGCACAAGAGCGTTTCAAGCCGAAGATGCTGGTTGATTGCGCGACGCTGACCGGTGCGATCATGATTGCGCTGGGCAAGAATTATGCGGGGCTGTTCAGCAACGACGATGATTTGGCCGATAGTATCCTTGAGGCCTCAAAGGCGACTGGTGAAAAGACCTGGCGGATGCCGCTCGACAAGGCATTTCACAAGATGATCGACTCCAAGAATGCTGACGTGAAGAACCTGGGTGGTCGTTGGGGTGGTGCGTGTACCGCTGCGGCCTTCATCGAACGGTTTGTCAAGGACAAGGACACGCCGTGGGCGCACATCGATCTGGCAGGGACGGCAATGGATGCCGAGCGAAATGACATCAATCCCAGTTGGGGTTCAGGCTGGGGCGTCCGGCTGCTGGATCAATTGGTTGCTGATAAGTACGAGGGATAATATGGCGTTTGGGGATTGCCGGAGAGAGGGGCTTGCCCTTTTCTTCGGCTCGTCTGTGGATGCTCCGTTGGCTCTGCGGATTGTGCGGCCACCAACTTTTAGTGATTCATAATGATACACTGAATGTTTTCCATAATATGCGTTACGCGAACCGAATATTGTTGGATCCTGGGTCGAGACAGCGGCCAGGAAATGGGGCTGAGGCCGGGAAACGAGACAGTGGCCGCGAAACGGGGCTGAGGCCAGGAAACGGGGCTGAGGCCCGTCCCTTTGATGACGGTGAGGGGGACGCGTCAGGTTCACCGGACCTGACATCTTGATGATACCGCTGTGGCGATTGGCGTTAACAGCAGCGTGGGGCGGATCGGTAGACGGGTTGTAGACGGCTTCGTGTTTGCGAGGCTGAGACGCTGTGCTGCCAGCTATCCCAGATCGCTCTACCTAGCCATCCGACGCTCAGCCCAGCGCACGGCTTCGGCAATTATCAAGGCATAAAGAGCGACGATGAAGCCTGTCAGGACGTTGACCGAGATGATCAACGACAGGATTTGCGCCCAGTCCAAGGGGATCAGATTTGCCAGCAGGGTCGCGATGACGCTGTCGATATACTGCTTGAGGCTGAAAAGCAGATCGCTGACGTGTTCTATCGACGGCTTGGCGGGCATGTCGAACACAAGCTGGCGGCCGATATCGGTGAGGGTTGCGACCTTGACGTAGTCCATCGCGGCGGCCAGAGCGATACCACCGGAGAAGATCAAACCCATCGGCACGGCGAGACGGAAAAAGCCCCAGTGCGCGGGTTTGGCGCCAAATGAGATCGACAGGCGTCTGAGAAGGCTGGCACCCGCATAAACGGCCACGGCAAAAACGACGGCGACGATGAACCGGCGATCATCGTCGGTGCCGGAGAATGTGATCAGCGCGACAAGGCCGGCGACCAGGCCCTTGACGATGGAATCTCCCAGCGAAACGATGCGCAGGCCGATCAGGAAGCGGGGACGCTCGGAGTTAAAGTAGAAGGGGTACTCATGCTTGAGGCGCTGATAGTCGAGGTGGAGGCCGAGCAGGAACGCCAGAAGGGCGGTCAGGGCGGCGAAAACGTAGGGTTGCTGCCAACCCAGCCACGCAAGACCGGCAACGGCCGAGATTTCGCCAGCCATGATCAAAGCGTTGACGATAACGCGGAGGACGATCATACCCGCTCCCGTAACAATAATGCGCGGGCGGATGTCGCTGCGCTTTTTTCCCTCATGGTGATAAGTTAACGGAATTGCAGCCTCGTGACCAATCCCGGCCCGAAATCAAAAAGCATTTTCGATCTTCTGGATGTAATGGCGGCGCTAAGGACGCCGGTTACCGGTTGTCCGTGGGACATCGAGCAGACGTTTGAGACGATCGCGCCTTATACGCTGGAAGAGGCATTCGAGGTGGCCGACGCGATAGAGCGCGGCGACATGATCGACCTGAAAGAGGAGTTGGGCGATCTCCTCTTGCAGGTCGTCTATCACGCGCGGATCGCTCAAGAACAAGGCGCGTTTGAGTTTGATGACGTGGCTGAGGGGATCACGGCGAAGATGATCCGGCGGCACCCTCACGTTTTCGGCACTGCGCAGGAGCGCGCTGAGGGAGCGAAGAAAGGTTCCTGGGACCGGATCAAGGCCGTCGAAAAGGCTGAGAAGGTGGCGGCGCGTGCTGCTGCCGGAGTGCCCGAAGGGAAGGCGGCATCTTCAAAGGTTCTTGCCGATGTGCCATTGGGGCTTCCCTCATTGAGCCGGGCCGTAAAGTTGCAGGACAAAGCAGCCAAGGTCGGGTTCGACTGGCCGTCGCTTGCACCGGTTTTCGACAAGATGCGCGAAGAGCTTGGTGAGTTGGAGGAGGTGGCGTTGGCTGCCGATGGGGCTGAGGGCGCGAAAGGGGCCAATGGCGAGAAGATCAAAGAGGAGTTCGGCGACCTGCTGTTTGTGATGGCGAATGTCGCGCGGCACTTGAAGCTTGATCCTGAGGCGGCGCTGAGAGGTGCCAACGAGAAATTCCGGCGGCGGTTTTCTTATATCGAAAAGCGGTTGGCAGATGACGGTCGCGAGCCTGCCGATAGCGATCTGGCCGAAATGGATGCGCTGTGGGATGAGGCGAAGGAGAGTGAGAAGTAGCGCGAGAGGGCGTTCGAGGCGCGTAAAAAGATTTCGCTTGCGCGACTGGGGCCGCGCTAAAGCGCGCTCAACTTCGGTGGACTCGCTTTAGCATTGTTCGCTCACGGACCGTTCCGGCATTCTGCCGGGCCCTACGCGGGTGCGGCGCTCGCGCCGGGGCTGCGGTCGCAGCACTGACCGCGTCCATTAAAATTGAACACGGTCTAGCCCGTCTTTCTCACAGGGGAGTGGAGCCGCCCGGTCCCTCCACCTTTTTGTATTGATTGGGTTGGGGTTCTGCTCAACTGAAGAATTGGCAGGCTGAAACCAGTTTTGTAGCATGAAGCGTTGATTGTGCGGCTGTCATTGCCTGGGTCCGGCAGCACGCGCCCGTGAGGAGTCCGGACATGAAACTCGGTGCATTTTCCGTCAGTCTTAGTGTCAAAAACTTGGCCGCTTCGAAGGCCTTTTACAAGAAACTCGGGTTTGCAGTATTTGGCGGCGACGAGGATCAAGGCTGGCTCATCATGAAAAATGACGCTGCCGTTATCGGTTTGTTTCAGGGCATGTTCGAGAAGAACATACTTACATTCAATCCGGGGTGGGACTCAGATGTCCAAGCGTTGGAGCGTTTCACCGATGTGCGTGAGCTGCAACGGCAGCTAAGAGCGGATGGCGTGGAGTTTCAAAGCGAGGCCGATGAAACTGCAACGGGGCCTGCCAGTTTTCTCATCCTCGATCCGGATGGCAATCCCGTGCTGGTCGATCAGCACGTGTGACCCGCATCGAGGCATGGCAGCGTGGCGCGAACGGCAGAAGCATTATATTCGCGTAACACGGAGACGGTTTTGGCTTCAGTGCCGCTCCGGTTGTGATGGCTGAGATTCCGGCTGATCACTCGACGCGCAGTTCGTGGGACTGCAACTGGGCCAGGAGTCGACCACGCTTTTCAGCAGCAATGCGGACCTGGACGCGGGTGTTGCCTTCGTCATCGGTCGCGCGGTCCAGGACTTCGGCATTCTCGTGGAGCCAGGCGAGCAACTTGCCCTCTTTGCCGGGCAGGACCAGGGTCAGATAGGTATCATCGACGCCAAGGCGTTCATCTATGGCCGTCAGCAAGTCATCGATGCCGTCGCCTGTTAGGGCGGAGACGCAGACGGGGGCATGATCCTCGAAATTGGCTGCCGCAATGGCTTCCTGGCGCGTAACCGGCGAGAGGCGGTCGATTTTGTTCCAAACTTCGATGGCGGCGCGGTCGGCAGGTGTCATGTCGATATCGAGGCCGGCCAATACCTGTTCGACGTCGTTGCGCTGGGCGTCGGTTTCAGGATGCGAAATGTCGCGAACGTGCAGGATCAGATCGGCTTCGACGACCTCTTCGAGGGTCGCGCGGAAGGCGGCAACGAGCATGGTCGGCAGGTTTGAAATGAAGCCCACCGTATCTGACAGGATGATGCGGCGGCCTGAAGGAAGTTTGACTTCACGCATCGTTGGATCGAGCGTTGCAAAGACCTGGTCTTCGGCCAGCACTTCGGCTCCAGTGACGCGATTGAACAGAGTCGATTTGCCGGCGTTGGTATAGCCGACGATGGCGACAATCGGATAGGGCACCTTGCGGCGGCCGGCGCGGTGCAGTTCGCGTGTTTTGACGACCTGGGTCAATTCCTTGCGTATGCCGTCGATGCGTGTCTGGATCATACGGCGGTCGAGTTCGATTTGGGCTTCGCCCGGGCCGCCAACGAAGCTTGCCCCGCCGCCGCCACCGCCACGCTGGCGCTCAAGGTGGGTCCAGGCGCGGACGAGGCGGCCCTTTTGATAGTTGAGGTGGGCGAGTTCGACTTGTAGGCGCCCCTCACGCGTGCGGGCGCGCTCGCCGAAGATTTCCAGGATCAAGCCGGTGCGGTCGAGGACCTTGCAATTCCAGGCTTCCTCCAGATTGCGCTGCTGGACCGGGCTGACGGCGTGATCGATGATGGCCAGTTCGGCTTTTTGAGCGCCGATGAGTTCGCCAAGTTCCTCGACTTTGCCGGTGCCAAACAACGTACCCGGTTTGGGGCTGGCGATTGAGACGGTTCTGGCGTCGAGAATGTCGAGGTTGATCGCTTCAGCCAGGCCCACTGCTTCGGCAAGGCGCTCTTCAGGAGAATGGCCCGGTGGCGATCCTGCAGATTGTTGGGCGCGCTCGGTCCGCGTCAGGATCGGCACCACGACGACGGCGCGCGAAGGGATCTCCGCGCGCTTGAGCTGCAACGAACCGCCTTGAATATCGGCCGGGCCGCCGTCAGTGGGTGGGGTCGGTTTGTCTATCGTCCAGCTCCTAACCGGAGTTGTCTTCGGTTTCTTCGTTGTCCATCAGGTTGACGGGCTGACCGGGCATGATGGTGGATATGGCATGCTTGTAGACAAGTTGCGAGTGGCCATCGCGGCGGAGTAAAACGCAAAAATTGTCGAACCAGGTGACGATGCCCTGCAGTTTAACGCCGTTGATGAGAAATATTGTCAGCGGAGTTTTCTGCTTTCGGACGTGGTTTAAAAATGTGTCTTGGAGACTTTGCACTTTTTCTGACGGCATTTTTCTTATCCGTTTTATTTATTTTGTGTACCAGGTCATTAACGTGCCTGGTCCGTTTGGCTCATGTGCCGATTATTATAGACGAGCAATGCTAAAATTCCATCATTGTTGCACTGCATACAAAGTATTTGTCGGCTCACTGATCGCCCCCTGGTTGGCACTCGCAGAGGCCGGGTACAGTGCTTCGATTTAGGTAGGAAACGGGGCTTTACTTTGCCAGGTGGCGGCCGCTGAACTGGCTCTGGCCCGCGGCGAAAAATTGCTGAGAGTTAACTCGCCTTTGAGTCGAAAGACTATGGCTACTTTGGAGTCGGTTTGCCTAGTCGTGGTGCACCTGGCAGGTCGGTGGGCGTGCAGACGGCTAATCGCGGTGTGTCGGGAGGGCGCTTCTTAGAGCTGTGAATGTTCGGCGATTTGGTGGAAGGCTGAGCGAAGCCGCTGCGCGATTGGACCGGGCTTGCCGTCTGCAACTTTGTGACCGTCGATCGCAATCACGGGCATGACGGTGGCGCTGGCGGATGTGGAAAAGGCTTCGGTGGCGCCTTTGACGTCGCTGGGTGTAAAGGCGCGTTCCTCGATTTGCAGCGAGAGGTGGCTGGCGACATCGATCAAGGTGCGCCGGGTTATGCCAGGCAGCAGGGCCTTGGATAACGACCGGGTCTGCAGTTTGCCTTCGGTGTTGACGATCCATGCGTTTGTCGAGGCGCCTTCGGTGATGAAGCCATCCTGGTCGACGAACCAGGCATCCTGGGCGCCGGCTTCTCTTGCCTGTCGTTTGGCAAGCGTGGCGGGAAGCAACATCACGGTTTTAATATCGCACCTTTGCCACCGGATGTCGGGCGTGGTGATGATCGAGATGCCATCCTGGGCGGCTTTCTCGCGGGCAGAAGCCGATATCTGGCGGGCAATGCAAACCAACGTCGGGCTCAGTCCGCCGGGGGGCACGAAAAAGTCTCGCGGGGCAGCTCCGCGGGTAATCTGGAGGTAGACCAGCCCATCACGAATCCGGTTGCGTTTCACGACCTGGGAGATGACGTGGAGCAGTGCGGGGCGCGACATCGGCGGGGGAATGGATAATTCGCGCAAGGAGTTGTCCAAGCGCTGAAGATGCCGGGTTGCATCGACCAATTGGCGGGCGGCGATTTCGATCACTTCGTAGACGGCATCGGCGAATTGAAAGCCGCGGTCCTCAACGTGAATTGTCGCTTCATCGTAGCGGCGGTACTGGCCGTTGACATAAACGATGCGGCTCATGGGGGCACCTTAAGGGTTCGGTGTCGGTTTGGCTGGTGGCTGGATAAGCGCGGCTTGGCTGTCGTGGCTACTGGACTCGACTGGAGTGAACTAGATGCAACCGAACTCGACGCAACTCATCTGATTAGAAGTAATCCGGGCTGACGCGGAACATCTGTTCGACTTCACGGATGTACTCGGTCAAAGCAAACAGGACAACGCGGTCCTTTACTTCCAGATGCGTCCGGCCGGTGGGCATGATGATTTTTCCGCCGCGAAGGACAGCACCGATGCGCACGCCTTCGTTGATTTTCAAATCGCGTAGCGGCTTTTCAAGGATCGGCGCGGTTTCTAAAATCTCAGCTTCGATGATCTCGCCGGCTCCGTTATGGATCGAATGAACGCCACGGATACGCCCGCGCCGGACGTGCTGGAGCACGCTGCTGACAGTGACCGATCGCGGGTTGATCTGCGAGTCGATGCCCAGCGATCGGATCATGCCGGAGTAGTTTGCCGAATTGATCAGGGCAAGGCTTGAGGCGCAGCCAAGTTGTTTCGACAGGGCTGCTGTCAACAGGTTTGCCTGTTCGTCGTTGGTCACCGCAACGATGGTATCGGCTGATTCAATGTCGGCTTCGCGCAGCATATCTTCGTTAAGGGCGGAGCCGTGCAGCACGACGACGCGGTCGAGCTGTTCGGCGATTTTGACGGCGCGGGCGCGGGATTTCTCGATGACCTTGACGCGTGCGTTGGGTTGCAGCTTTTCGAGCGAGCGGGCCAGATAGAGGCCGATGTTGCCGCCACCGGCGATGACAATGCGGCGGGCCTGTTGTTCCTCGTGGCCGAAGATCTGTAGCGTGCGGGCGACCTGGTTGGTCGGCATCACCATGTAAGCTTCGTCGCCTTCCTCCAGTTCGTCGTTTTTTCGTGTGGCGATGAGTTGGCCGTTGCGGACAATTGCAACGACGACGGTTGGCAGGTCGGGGAATAGTTCGGCTAACTGGTGCAGCGGAGTATTGAGGACCGGGCAATCCGCGCCGCAGTGGACGCCGGCTGCAAGGACCTCCTGATCGGCGAAGCTGGCGGTGTCGAAAGCGCCGGGCAATTCCAGGCGGCGCAATACGGTCGAGCCGACCTCGATCTCAGGCGAAATGATATGATCGATGGCCATGGACTGGCGGGAGAACAACTCGCCAAACCTCTTGTCGAGGTAGCTTTGCGCCCGAACGCGCGCCAGTTTGGTTGGAACGTTGAACAGGGTATGGGCGACCTGGCAGGACACCATGTTGACTTCGTCGTGGAGTGTGACGGCAATGAGCATGTCGGAATCGACTGCACCAGCGCGTTCCAGCACATCGGGGTGTGCGGCGTTGCCCTGGAAGGCGCGCACGTCGAGGACCTCGTTGGCGCGGGTGACAAGGTCTTCGCTGGCATCGATGATGGAGACGTCATTGCCTTCTGACGACAGACGCTCGGCGATGCCGAAGCCAACCTGTCCGGCGCCGCAGACGATAATCTTCATGCCGCTTAATCCCGCTACTTTATGATCCCTGGCGGCTCACCGATGGTGCCGTTGAATCAGCCAGCCTGCCGGTTTTCAGCCTGGCGGTGCTCGGAGGATACGCCCAGCGCGCGCAACTTGCGGTGCAAGGCCGATCGCTCCATACCGACGAATTCCGCGGTGCGCGAGATGTTTCCACCGAAGCGGTTTATTTGCGCCAGCAGGTATTCGCGCTCAAAGATTTCGCGGGCTTCGCGCAACGGCAGGGACATCAGGTGCTCGGCACCGCCGTTAACCGGCAGTGGCACGTTCGAGCCGATCTCGTCGGGCAGCATCTCGGCGGTAATCATGCCGCTGGGATCGCCGCCGGTCAGGATCATCAGGCGTTCGATATTGTTGCGCAGCTCACGGATATTGCCGGGCCAGTCGTGGGCCTGAAGGACGGCAACGGCATCTTCGCCGATCTGACGCGGCGACAGGCCTGATGACTGGGCGAGCTGCTCGATGAAGAATTCAATTAGCGCGGGGATATCATCGCGGCGTTCAGCAAGGCTTGGTACGCGCAATGGGACAACGTTGAGGCGATGGTAGAGATCCTCGCGAAAGCGGCCTTCGCGCATTTCGGTTTCAAGGTCGCGGCTGGTGGAGGAAATGATCCGGACGTCGACTTTGACCTTTTGCGCGCCGCCGATGCGAAGGAATTTTTGTTCGACCAGGACGCGTAGGACCTTGCCCTGGGTCTCCAATGGCATGTCTGCGATCTCGTCGATATACAGCGTGCCGCCATGTGATTCTTCCAATGCACCGACCTTGCGCGGGCCGCCGGTCCTATCTTCGGTGCCAAACATTTCCTCTTCGACACGATCGGGGGCCATGGCGGCTGCATTGAGGACCACGAAGGGACCATCGCAACGGTGCGACTTGACGTGGATCATGCGGGCGGCGAGTTCCTTGCCGGTGCCCGAAGCTCCGCGAATTAGGATGCGGCTGTTGGTTGGGGCAACGCGCTCGACCTGACCGCGCAACTGGTTCATGGCGACCGATTTGCCGATCATGTCGACGGAGACGTTGGAGCGCTCGCGCAGTTCGCGGACTTCGCGTTTGAGCTGCGAGGCTTCCAGCGCGCGCAGCGTGACCAGGATCAGGCGGTCGGCCTTGAAGGGTTTTTCGATATAATCGTAGGCGCCGCGCCTGATGGCCGTAACGGCGGTTTCGATGTTGCCATGTCCTGAAATGATGACGACGGGCAACTCGGGGTAGGCCTTCTTGATGATTGTGAGGACTTCGAGCCCGTCGAGGCGGCTGCCTTGAAGCCAGATGTCGAGGATGACGAGCTGGGGCCGCCGCTCCTCGATTGAGCGGAGGGCCTCGTCGCTATCGCGGGCGACGCGCGGGGCGTGACCTTCATCTTCGAGGATTCCGGAAATCAAGTCTCTGATGTCGGCTTCGTCATCGACGATCAAGATATCTGCGGCCATGTCAGGCTCCTTGAGCGCGGGTTGGCTTGGTTGGACCAGGCGTGGATGGGTTGCTGGCTTGCGGTGAGTTTGGGTCGTCAGTGGGCGGTTGGGCGTCGGTGTTGGCGGCGAGCGGCAGCGTTATGCGGAAGAGTGCGCCTGGTTGGGCGCCGCTACCGTCGGGGGGGGCATCTTCGAATGTCAGGGAGCCGCCGTGTTGTTCGGTGATTTTGAGGACCATGGCGAGGCCCAGGCCGGTGCCTTTATGGCCTTTTGTCGTGACGTATGGCTCCAGCAATCTTGAGCGCTGCTGTTTGGGTAGTCCTTGTCCGTTGTCGATCACTTCGATGTGGACGCGATGAGCTTCGGGGCGTACGCGGGTGATGACGTGGCCCGACCAGGTGTCTGGCTGGCGGCCCGCCTGTGCGGCGCTCTCCACGGCTTCGGTTGCGTTCTTGACCAGATTTGTAACGGCCTGGGTAATCAATCGGCGGTCGATGGCAGCGGTGATTTTTTGATCTGGGGCTTCCAGGCGGTATTCGAGTTGTGGATGCGCCTCTTTGAACAAGATGACGGAATCG
The DNA here is from genome assembly GCA_022600345.1 of Alphaproteobacteria bacterium. Taxonomy (GTDB): domain Bacteria; phylum Pseudomonadota; class Alphaproteobacteria; order Rhizobiales; family Hyphomicrobiaceae; genus Filomicrobium. Next base: position 74,257 of record JAHZKP010000047.1, read on the forward strand.
AGCACTGTTTCTTTCAGGTCGGCGCTGCTGATTTCAGGTTTAGGAATGCGCGCGAAGGCGGCGAACTCATCGACCATGCCCTTGATATGGGCGGCCTGGCGTTCGATGGTCTCGGTCAGCTTCTCGAAGGTCTCGCGATCCTTCTCTATCGTCTTGCCATACTTGCGCCTGAGGCGTTCGGCTGAGAGCTGGATCGGTGTCAGAGGGTTCTTGATTTCGTGGGCGATACGGCGGGCAACGTCGGCCCATGCAGATGTGCGCTGGGCGGTGACCAGTTCAGTGATGTCATCGAAGGTGATCACGGAGCCGACGTCATCCTTGCCGGCTTTTTCCAGCGTTACGCGGACGGCAAATGTGCGTTCATCCTCGCCGATGGTCATATTCACTTCGTCCTGCGGGCGGTCCTTGATGGATGGCTCACAAGCCTTGCGGTAGATCTCCTCCAACTCAGGCAGCGTTTCGGATAGGCTTTTGCCGACCAGATCATCGGCTGATTTGGCCAACAGGTCTTCGGCGGCTCGGGACACAAGTGTGATGCGATCGCGGTTATCGAGGCCGATGACTCCGGCGCTGACACCTGAGAGGACCGCTGACATAAAGCGTTGCCGGGCATCAAGTTGATTGTTGGCGGTGACCAGTTCGTCGCGCTGGTTTTTTAATTCGCGGGACATGGTGTTGAAGGTGTGGGACAGGCGTCTTAGATCGCCTTCGCCGCGGTTTTCGGGCAATTCAACCGACAGGTTGCCGCCTGAAATCTGTTCGGCGGCACCGATCAGGCGGCGGATCGGGGCAACGAAGCGACCGCCAAACCACATGCCAGCCCAGATTGCGGCCAACAGGCCGGTCATCGATATCGTCAGGTACATCAGGCCGTGGGCCCATTTGAGCCCGCCGCGGGCGCGGCGCAGAGCGGAGTATTCGGCCGCGTTCTGCTTGGTCTGGCTCATGTGGCGGATGACGGTCGGGCTGACGGGGCGGCTGACGTAAAGAAAACGGCCCGGATAGGCATGCAGTCGCACGATGGCGGAGATCCGCTTGTCGCGTGTCGACAACGATAGTGGGACAATGCCGCGCTGAACTTCGGCAAGTGCCGCCGGAGTGGGCTTGGCGAAGGGTAGGCGCGGGTCCTCCAACGCCTTGACGGTCGGATTGCCATGTTCGTCGATAATGTAGGCTGCCGGCAGGTCGCGAAGGTTGGCTTGCGACATGATCAGTTGGGGGAGGCTCTCTTTGTCGCGATTTACCAGCTTGGCGGCGGCATTGAGGTCGCGGGCCATGTTAACGGCGTCGGTGCGGATCACCTGGCCGTGTTCCTCCAGGTAGGTTTGGGCAACCAGGGATGAATTGTCGATGATCGCCCGGACACGGTCCGAAAACCAGTTGTCGAGCGACCTGGAAAACGAAACCGTGGCGCCGAGTGCGACCAGCAGAGCTGGAAGGGCGGCGATGATGGAGAATAGGGCGACGATGCGGACATGAAACCTGGCCCCGGCGATTTTTTCGCGCCAGGCGGCGATCAGGCCGCTGACCTGGGTGGCGATAATCGCGATGACGGCGACGATCAGCACCACATTGACGAACAGAGCGCTGAGAACGACGGAGTTGGTGGGGACGATCGGCGTCAGGCCGGTCAGGATGAGGAATGTGACGAGGGCCGATAGCAGCGATAGTCCGACCGTCCACAGGCCGATGAAGAACATGCGGTCGCTGGGTTCCAGGCGAGGCTGGTCAGCGCCTAGGAAGGCCGTTGAGGATGTGGTTCCCGCAGTGGTCATCGGATCGCTTTCATCCAGCACGCTTCGGGGCTGGATGTCCTCGTTGGGCTATCTGGAGAGCAACGAGCATCAGAATTGGCTTCGGCCATGGCCGGGCTGACTACTGACACTTGCTGACAACATTGCGGCGGCGATACGTGTCATTTGCGTGACGCTTTCGGCGCGGCAATAAAGGTTTCACTCCTCAACTGTGGCAGGTTGGTGGCAATGCGTGTCTGAAATGACGCCTTTTGGGGAATGCTGAACTATTGTCTTGTGGGTATGACTGGGTTTGTATTCGCTGCCGTTGGTGCTTTGCCGGGACGTTCTTCGTCGAACGCGTGCGGGAGCGAGGCAATGTTCGCCTGCCAATTGGTGGTTGGGCCTTTTGAGCTATTCAGTTGGCCGGCGAGCGAAAAACCTGGATGTCCAGCAGCTTGATGCGCGACCTTAAAGTGTTGCGGTTAAGGCCGAGCAATTCGGCCGCGCGGATTTGATTGCCGCGGGTGGCGGTTAGGGCTGCGGTCAGGAGCGGTTTCTCGACGTCGCGAATGACGCGCTCATAAAGGCCCGATGGCGGAAGTTCGTCATCGAACGAGGCAAAATATTCGGCGAGATGGCGTTCGATGAGTTCGCTGATCGTGGCGGCCTCCTGGGCGGCATCCTGGAATGCGGGCTGGGCAGTTTCCTGAAGTTCGCGGGTAACGAGTTCCTCGGTCAGGGTTTCCTGGCTGTTGAGGGCAATGAGGCGGCGGATAAAGTTTTCCAGCTCGCGGACGTTGCCTGGCCATTTGTGGGCGCGCAGGCGTTCAATGGCGGCCGTTTCAATGTCGCGCTGGCCTAATCCCTCGGCGGCGCATCGGCGCAAGAAGTGCCGGGCAAGGTCGCCGATGTCTTCGAGCCGTTCGCGCAAGGGGGGCAAGCGCATGGGCACGACGTTCAATCGATAATAAAGGTCTTCGCGGAATAAGCCCTGTTGGATTTGCGAGCGCAGGTCGCGGTGGGTGGCGGCAATGATCCGGACGTTCGACTTGATGGGTGTGCGCCCGCCGACGGTTGTATACTCGCCTTGTTGCAGCACACGCAGCAGCCGGGTTTGGGCTTCTAGCGGCATGTCACCGATTTCGTCGAGGAACAGCGTGCCGCCTTCGGCCTGTTCGAAGCGTCCCTGCGTGCGGCCCTGGGCACCGGTGAAGGCGCCTTTTTCATGGCCGAACAATTCACTTTCGATGAGTTCACGCGGGATGGCGGCCATGTTCAAGGCGACGAAGGCGCCGTTGCGGCGTTTGCCATGGTCGTGGAGAACCTGGGCGACGAGTTCCTTTCCGGTCCCGCTTTCGCCGTTGATCAGGACGGTGAGATCGCTTTGGGTCAACCGGGCCAGTGTGCGGTAGATTTCCTGCATCGCAGGCGAGCGCCCGATGAGGGGAAGTTCTTCAGATTCAGGGCTTGTTGTTGGTCTTACGGGCCTGCGGTCGGGCTCGCGGAGTGCGCGGCCGACGATGGCTACGATTTCCTTGAGATCGAAGGGTTTGGGAAGGTATTCGAATGCTCCGCACTCGGCAGCCGTGAGTGCTGTCATTAGCGTGTTTTGCGCACTCATGACGATGATCGGCAAATCGGGGCGGATCTTCTTAATCCGGGGGATCATGTCGAATGCGTTTTCGTCGGGCATGACGACATCGGTGATGATGACGTCGCCTTCGCCCTGGCTGGCCCAGCGCCACAGGGTGGCCGCGTTGCCTGTCGCGCGGGGGGTGTATCCGGCGCGCGCAAGGGCCTGGTTGAGCACCGTGCGGATTGCGGTGTCGTCGTCGGCTATGAGGATGTTGCCGCGGGCCATGCCTGGCTCCTTTATTGTTCAGTTTCAGCCTTTGTTGTTTAGGCTGTTGCGCCGGTTTCGCTCGGTTGGCGACGAAGTGGCCTAAATCGCCTCGGTGTTCCTGCTACTTGAGGGGTGTTCCTGCATCGGCAGGACGACCCGAAAGACGGTTTTGCCCGGTTCGTTGTCACATTCGATTATGCCGCCATGGTCGGCGATGAGCTTGGCGACGAGAGCCAAACCCAATCCGGTGCCAGAGGTCTTGGAGGTGACGAAGGGGTCGAACATATGTTCCAGGATTGCGTCGGGAACGCCGGGCCCGTTGTCCTGGATCTCGATCATCAAAGGTAGAGAGATCCGTGGTCCGGAGCCGCCCACCGAGAGTCTGACCCCTGGGCGGTAGGCCGTGGTGATAACAATCCGGCCGTTGTCTGCCTCCGGGCCGATTGCTTCCGCGGCATTCTTCACAAGGTTGAGGAAGGCCTGGATTAACTTGTCGCGGTTGGCTGGCACTGCCGGTAACGAAGGGTCGTATTCGGGGATGATCTCGATGTTGCGGGCAAAGCCGGCGATCGCAAGTTGGCGGACGTGGTCGAGGACATCGTGGATGTTGACGGGCTGTTTGGCGAGCGGTCGTTCGTCGCCGAAGACTTCCATGCGATCGAGCAGCACGCGAATGCGTTCTGTCTCGGTGCAGATCAATTGGGTCAGGGCGCGATCGTCATCGCTGAGGTCGGGCTCGAGCAATTGGGCGGCGCCGCGAATGCCCGACAAGGGGTTTTTTATTTCGTGAGCGAGAATGCCCGCCATTCCGGAGACTGAGCGAGCCGCCGCACGATGGGTCATCTGGCGCTCGATCATTTGCGCCATGGTGCGCTGCTGGAGCATCAGGACCGTATAACGATGATTTTCAGACAATGGGCCGGCGTAAACGTCCACCAGTTTGGGTGCCGAGAGGCGGGGTGTGACGATGTCGATGCCATATTCGTTGACGGTGGAGTGGGATTGGCGGACCTGGTCGACGAGAGCTAAAAGCGGGCACCCGAAGGCGACGATGTCGGCAAGCTTTTGGCGCTTGAGCATCGTGCTGGAGGTGGCCAGGAAGGCCTCTGCTGCGGCGTTGGCGTAGGCGAAATATTGATCGGGGTCGAGTACGACGACCGGATGGGGCAATGAGTTGAGCAGTTGCTCATGGTTTAGATTCAAAGGCCCGGCGGCTGCCCCGCGTTGTGATTTGGAGGCTGCGGTTTTCTTTTTCGTGGCGGGGTTTGCGGTTCGACGATTGGAGCTCATGCCGCAGCCTCCAGGCTTGCGGATGCAGCGGTGGCGTAGAATTCGCGGAAATCGGCGAGGACTGTTGCAGGGCAGGTTCCAGTGCACAGCCGGCGACGCCAAGCCTTGACCGTGTCGACCGGTGTGCCGGTTTGCTCCAGATACCATCCGATGTGCTTGCGTGCGTTCCTCAGGCCGAGGAAATCGCCATAGAATTCGAGCATCATTTCAACGTGGCGAATGGCGATTTTCGACTGCTCGACAAGGTTGGGCGGGCCGGGGTCGTGGCCGCTTTCAAGGTATTTCGCGATACGTGCAGGCTGCCAGGGGGCGCCATAGGCACCGCGACCGATCATGACGCCGTCAGCGCCTGATTGAGCGAGGGCGGTGGCGGCATCTGTCGGTGTGAGGATATCTCCGTTGACGATGACTGGGATTGAGACAGCCTGTTTGACGGCACGCACGGCGTTCCAGTCGGCAGTCCCTTTATAGAACTGACAACGGGTCCGGCCGTGGACTGTCACCATTTGCACGCCGGCATCTTGGGCGCGACGGGCCAAATGGGGAGCGTTGATGCTTTGATGATCCCAGCCAAGGCGCATTTTCAATGTGACGGGCCGGTTCGTTGCGCCGATGACAGCTTCAATCAGGGTCAGCGCATGGTCGGGGTCGCGCATGAGAGCGCTTCCCGATAGCTTGCCGGTGACCTCGCGGGCCGGGCACCCCATGTTGATGTCGACAATATCGGCCCCAAGGTCGGTAACGATGCGGGTACCCTCGGCCATCCAACGTGCTTCGCGACCGGCCAATTGAACAACGAACGGCTGGATTTTGTCACCTTTGACGCGGCGCAGGACATCACGGCGGTTTGCCACCAACTCTTTGCTGGCAACCATCTCGGAGACGACCAGTGCAGCGCCCAGTTCGTGGGAAAGTGTGCGAAAAGGTAGGTCTGAGACGCCCGACATCGGCGCCAGAAACGCGCGGTTTTCCAGGGTGTGGGGGCCTATTGTTAGTTTAGAATCCGGGTTGGCGCGCATTTGTGTGGTTAAAGTTTGTGCATCATTTGGATGTGATCATGAGTTAGGCACTTTACGTCGCGCGGTTGATTTGCGCAAGTTCGGATCGGCGGTTTTCCATGGCCGAATGGCCGCATCGGGTTCATGGCCGTGGGCAGTAGAGTTATAGACCGGGGCAGGCGTCGAGGGTTGTTGCCGGTTTGGCGGCGAGGAGGGCTATTTGAAGGTTTGCGCGCTGATTGTTGCTGCTGGTCGCGGCTCCAGGGCGGCCGCCCCGGGATCATCGGGACCCAAGCAATATGCGGGGCTTGGCGGTAAGGCGCTGCTGGCCTGGACAGTGAAGGCCTTTGCCAGCCATCCGCGCATCGACCTGGTCCAGGTCGTGATCCACCCCGACGATCGGGAATTGTACAATCATGCGGTGGGGCCATCGGTCGGCAAGCTGGCTCGCCCGGTGTTTGGTGGGGCAAGCCGGCAGTCGAGCGTATTGGCGGGATTGGAAGCGGTCGCTGCGGCACATTGCGAACAGGTTCTGATCCACGATGCGGCACGGCCGTTCATCGGAGCCGATGTCATTGACAGGGTTCTGGCTGGGTTGAGCGATGGAACGGGGGCGATTGCTGCCATCAAGGTTGCCGATACGTTGAAGCGGGCGCTTGGCGATCAAGTCGGGGACGATTTTGCCTGCGTCAAGGAGACGGTCCCGCGCGATGGCCTGTGGCGGGCGCAGACGCCTCAAGGGTTCAGCGTCGGTCCCATCCTCGCCGCTCACCGCAAGGCGGCCCAAAGCGCTACAGGTGAATTTACAGACGATGCATCGATTGCCGAATGGGCCGGCCTGCGGGTCAGGTTGGTCGAGGGCTCGATCCGCAATGACAAGATCACAACGGCAGAAGATCTGGTTCTGGCAAGGAATTCGATACGGGGGGCTATCATGGAGCCGCGGGTTGGGTCGGGGTTTGACGTTCATAAGTTCGGGCCAGGCGAATCTGTGTGGCTGTGCGGTGTTGAAATCGCCCACGACAAGGCCTTGATTGGGCATTCGGATGCCGATGTCGGTTTGCATGCCTTGACGGATGCTGTTCTGGGAGCGCTTGGGGATGGCGACATCGGGCATCATTTTCCACCGTCCGATCCTCAGTGGCTGGGCGCGCGGTCGGAAATCTTTCTGAAGCATGCAGGCCGGCTTGTCGCTGATGCGGGTGGGCGGATCGGAAATGTCGATGTGACGTTGATGTGCGAAGAACCCAAGGTTGGTCCGCATCGGGACGCCATGCGGGCGGCTATTGCAGAAATTCTGGAGATCGATATTGGCCGGGTCGGCGTAAAGGCAACGACGACAGAACGGCTGGGCTTCACCGGGCGCGGGGAGGGGATTGCTGCGATAGCAAGCGCGTTGGTTATGCTTCCGTGCGACTAGTTCATAGAACTCCACACTTCCTTTGCTCAACACTCGGCAAGCCGGTGTTGAAGTTTACTTTGCTCAACACTCGGCAAGCGGGTGTTGAAGTTTACTTTGCTCAACACTCGGCAAGCGGGTGTTGACGGTCCCAAGCTCGTGTGGAGCATCCGACCGCTGCCGGGTTGGACGGGCCCGAAAATTTGACCCGGACCGCAGAATCAAGGCATCCAATTGGCTAACGGGGTTGTATGACCAAAAAGGAAGACTGCTGTGGGGGACGTGAGCATGGAGCTAGTTTCGGGCACGCTGGAGCGGCGGGAAACCAGCCATGTCTCCATGAAGGAGATTGCAGAGGCGACATCGTCATCGTGTCTTGCGACGCGAATTCGGCAATTGTCGAGGATTGTGACGCGGCTGTATGACGATGCGCTGAGACCGTTGGGCATTACGGCCAGCCAGTACACGCTGTTGGCGCAATTAGCCTCCCGCGATGGCATCACGGCGGTCGAGATCGGCCACGTTCTGGATATCGAAAAGTCGACACTGTCGCGCAACCTCAAACGTTTGCTGGCGCTGGGCCACATCGTTATGGATCCACCAGCGGGGCGTCGCGGGCGGGGGCTTCACCTGACGCCCAAGGGGCAGTCGGTCTTGATGGATGCTTATCCGATCTGGCGCGATGCTCAAAACCGGGCGACCGGCATTCTTGGCCCCGATACTCGCGGGCAGCTCGATGGGCTGTTGGATCACGCCGACAAACTGGTTGCCGTTTGAGCTAGCAGGCTGTTGAAAAACTCATGTGGCTCGCGACACCTGTCACTTTTTCGCATTCGGCCAGAAGCGGCGCGCAGCGCGATATGGTTTATCGTGCCAGTGCCGCGACGCCGCCGAGGCGAAAAAGTGCGGTGTCCCAAGG
>JAHZKP010000048.1 GCA_022600345.1 Alphaproteobacteria bacterium
CCCGCAGGGACGGGTGGATCTGCGCCAATCTCTGCGCAGCCCGTCTTGTCCGTAGCCCCGCTACGCACTGCGCCGGTCCACTTGATCTTGTCACAAATCCACCTCGTCATAATGGTTCGATTTGGTCGGAAAGGGCTCTAGTGTTCTGGATCAGTCGGCTGCCTCCGGTGGCAAGTGGAGCAACGTCTGTGAATCCATAACAAAAACAGAATACTAAGCTAGGATTCCGGGCTGACGCTTGTGCGGCAAGTGTCAGAGTCGGAACACTAGGACAGGGGGGTCGCAACAGATCCGGCAAATACAGTCTAAAGCTATGGAGCAGCTTAGCAAAAACCGACTTCCCTGTCCGGTTTCGGTGCCAGCGTTATTACCACCGCACCGCAACTAAGCCCCGCAAGCCCTTCAACTGAAACGCCAGAATTCGTCCCCGATTCGTTAATCATCGCGGAAAACTCCAAAGACCCAGTGAACGGCAATCACGGTTGCATCAACACTCGACAATGGGGCCGTTTCAGTCAGCATACTTGAGCGCGATTGCGGCCGGCCACAGACACAAGAGCCACGCGGCGCAGAAAAATTTCAGCTCATTGGCCGCAAATTCAAGCGCTTAATAGAATAATTTACCAACTCGGATCGAGGAGCTGGCGGCCACAAGCCTGGGCGCACCCGACAAAGTGTGTGTAATTCACCTCGGACCGGCCCTCCTCTCAGCATGCGGGCTTGTTCCTTAAAAAGATAGCCGCTAGAGCAATTGGGACGGGCTCATAACGAGGCTTGAGGGCAATGAGGGATGGCGCAATCTAAAAAGCAATGCGCCATCGTCCAGGACTGACAATCCCCCGCTCCAACGGACGCTGACGGCGCTATGAAAAGCCAAAAGCCGCCGGGCCCGCCACCCTCGGTTGCGAACTCGCCCGCGACCATAACAGCTATTGCATTAAAGCGGAGATGACCGTGGCAGAAGATCCGATCGTCGCACAAACCGGCCCCTACCAAGTCGAACTGGAGGAGGGCAAAGCCTACTTTTATTGCCGTTGTGGGCGCTCCAAGACACAACCCTTCTGTGACGGCGCCCACAAGGACACCGGCATCGAACCGATGAGATTCGTTGCTGATCGCAGCGGCACTTTCAACTTGTGCGGCTGCAAGGAAACCGACGACGAACCCCACTGCGACGGCTCCCATAACATTCTATAGAACAGCGATACCCGCGGCTTCCGCCCACCCAGACGACCGCACAACGCCAGGCCGAAGATGAGCCTGAACGATCTGCAGCCCCCCGTTTAAGACCCAACCCTCAAGCAACACCGAACCGAAGGCGCACATGGATTATTTCCTGCAGCAGCTCATCAACGGACTGACCCTTGGCTCGGTCTACGGCCTGATCGCCATCGGCTACACCATGGTCTACGGGATTATCGGCATGATCAACTTCGCCCACGGCGACGTCTTCATGCTCTCGGTCTTCATCGCCTTGATCTTGTTCCTGATGATTTCCGCTCTATTCGGCGGCCTGGCAATTGCATTTGCCCTGCTTCTCGTCCTCATCATCGCAATGGCACTCACCGCCCTATGGAGTTGGGCAATCGAGAGGGTGGCCTATAAGCCGCTTCGAGGCTCCTTCCGCCTCGCACCGCTGATCTCGGCGATCGGCATGTCGATTTTCCTCATCAACTTCGTCCAGTTGGTGCAGGGCCCTAGAAACAAATCCATTCCCCCGATTCTTGACGGCGGCTTCCTCATCCCGATTGGAAGCGGCGACATCACGCTGTCCTACAAGCAGATCCTCATCGTCGTCACCACAGCCGTATTGCTTGCAGCCTTCTGGTACGTCGTGCAGAAAACTTCGCTTGGACGCGCCCAGCGCGCCTGCGAACAGGACCGCAAGATGGCGGCCCTTCTGGGCATTGACGTTGACCGCACAATTTCGCTGACCTTTGTTATGGGAGCCGCCCTTGCCGCCGTTGCCGGCGTCTTGTTCATGGTGCAATACGGCGTCGTCAATTTCTCCGATGGCTTCGTTCCCGGCATCAAGGCGTTCACCGCAGCCGTCCTTGGCGGTATCGGCTCGCTGCCCGGCGCCGTTATTGGCGGCCTGCTGATCGGCCTCATCGAAGTCTACTGGTCGGCCTACTTTTCAATCGACTACAAGGACGTCGCGGCCTTCTCCATCCTCGCCATTACGCTGATCTTCATGCCCTCGGGCCTTTTCGGAAAACCGGACGTGGAGAAGGTTTAAGCCCATGAGCTACGACCTCTTCCTATCGCATCTCGATCACGGTGCCTTGGCCGATGCCCCAAGAGCCGCTGTTCTCGATGTACTGGCGCGATACCCCTACGAGGGGCCGGATGAGTTCGGGTTCTATGTCGTTACAATCGACGACCAAGGATACACTATCGAGTTTTCCGCCCGTGGCCTCGATGGTTCCAGCCCTTTCCAAACCTGCGCCTTCCACCTGCGCGGCAGCTTTGGCGAAAAGACGATAGAGTTCATCTACGATATCGCCCGCGCTGGCCGCTTCATCGTCTTCAATCCTCAAGGCGGCGGTGCCACAGCGCTGTTTCCCCCAAGCGTCACTCCAGACGACCTAGCCGGAAACTTTAAGGACGGCGAACGTGCCAACGTCGGATCGGCCGGTGAACTACACGCCCACCTGACAGGCAGCATCGCCAACTGGCAGGCATTCCGCGATCAAGTTGTGTCCAAATTGCCCGGCGGAGATACTTGATGCAAACACCAGCACCGCCAGAGCCGATAGAGATATCTGAAACAACCACCGACTGGTTGGGCGCATTGCGTGATGCGGGCTTTCTGGCGCTTTTCACCCTGGGGCTGTCCTTCCCGATCCTGGCTTTTAGAACAAGGCAGGATCTCACCCAGGGCCTCGTCCTCGATCCGCGCTGGGAACTAGTTGCAACGGTTGTCTCTATCGCCTTCTTTGCCCGGCTTGGCTGGCTCATCTTTGGCGGACAACTGTCGCAAGCGACCAGTTCGGCTTTCTCAGCCGCCGCCAAAACGCTAAGCCCGCTCAAAGCCCACGTCACCACATTCCGCTACATTGGATTGACTTGGCTCATCGCCTATCCGTTTCTCGCCGTCCTCATTGCCGGGCCGGGCGGTGCGCTGAAGTGGATCGATAACTTCGGCATTCAGATCCTCATCTACATCATGCTGGGCTGGGGCCTCAACATTGTCGTCGGCCTCGCCGGTCTCTTGGATCTGGGCTACGTCGCGTTCTATGCGGTTGGCGCATATTCAACAGCGCTTTTGTCGACGCACCTTGGGTTCTCATTCTGGATGTGCCTGCCGCTGGCCGGCATTTTCGCCGCCTTCTGGGGCATCCTGTTAGGGTTTCCAGTTCTGCGCCTGCGCGGCGACTATCTGGCAATCGTCACGCTGGCTTTCGGCGAAATCATCCGCCTCGTCCTGATCAACTGGGTCGAATTGACCAATGGCGCAGCCGGCATCTCCGGCATCCCGCGCCCGACCTTTTTCGGCCTCCCCTTTAATGCTTCAGATGAAGGCTTTGCTGCCTTCTTCGGCCTGGAGTTCACCCCACTCCATCGGTTGTTCTTCTTGTTCTATCTCATCCTCGCCCTGGCCCTGCTCACCAACTGGGTCACCATCCGATTGCGCCGCCTGCCGATTGGGCGCGCCTGGGAAGCCCTGCGCGAAGATGAAATCGCCTGCCGCTCGCTTGGTATCGATACCGTCAAGACGAAGCTGACCGCGTTCTCCATTGGCGCCATGTTCGGTGGATTTGCCGGTGCATTTTTCGCAGCACGCCTCGGCTTCATCTCGCCGAAATCATTCGAATTCATGGAATCAGCGGTCATCTTGTCGATCGTCGTCTTGGGCGGCATGGGAAGTCAGGTCGGCGTTGCCATTGCCGCTGTTGCAATGATCGGCGGCACCGAGTTATTGCGCGAACTTGGCTTCTTGAAACAGGTGTTTGGCGACAGCTTCGACCCGACCCAATATCGCATGCTGCTGTTTGGGATGGCCATGGTCGCCATGATGGTACTGCGCCCGCGCGGCCTCATCTCCAATCGCGAACCGACCGTCATCCTGCACGAAAAGCGCGCGATCGGCGGCGACATGGTCAAGGAAGGGCACGGTTGATGGCGCAGGCGGATGCCCAAATGCCGGACACAGCACTCGAGCCGATCCTGCGCGTCGAACACCTGACCATGCGCTTTGGCGGGCTCGTTGCTGTCAACGAATTGTCGTTTGAAGTCGCCCGCGGTCAGATAACCGCCCTGATCGGCCCCAACGGCGCCGGCAAAACCACCGTCTTCAATTGCATCACCGGGTTCTACAAACCCACCAGCGGCCGCATCGCTATGTTCGCAGGAACACCCCAGACCGATGCCGCCATCGACGCACTGACCAATTCGCCAAACACCCATGCGCATACGGCAAATGGCGGCGTCTACCTTTTGGAGCGCATGGCGGATTCGGAGATATCAAGCAAGGCCAAGGTCGCCCGCACCTTCCAGAACATCCGTCTTTTCACCGGAATGACGGTCTTGGAAAACCTCATCGTCGCGCAACACAACTGGCTCAACCTCGCCTCCGGTTACTCGGTTCTCGGCCTCGTCGGCGCCCCCAGTTTCCGCAAAGCCGAACGCCAGGCCATCGACCTGGCGGTCGCCTGGCTCGACCGCATCGGCCTGACCGATCGGGCCGATGACCCCGCCGGCGCTCTGCCCTATGGCGACCAGCGCCGCCTGGAAATCGCTCGCGCCATGTGCACCGGCCCCGAACTACTCTGCCTTGACGAACCAGCCGCCGGCCTCAACCCGCGCGAAAGCAGTGAACTCAACAAACTGTTGATGTCGATCCGCGATGGCAACGGCACATCGCTTCTGCTGATTGAGCACGATATGTCGGTCGTCATGGAAATCTCCGACCACATCGTCGTCCTGGAATACGGGACCAAGATTTCCGACGGTACGCCCGATTTCATCAAAAACGACCCCAAGGTCATCGCCGCCTACCTGGGCGTCGAGGACGAAGAATTCGACGACGCCGAAGCGGAGCTGGAAAAATGAGTGAAACCATGCTCCAGGCCCGCGGCATCTGGACGTATTACGGCTCCATTGTTGCACTCCGCGGCGTCGATATCGATGTCCACAAGGGTGAGATCGTCACCCTGATCGGGGCCAACGGCGCGGGCAAATCGACGTTGATGATGACGATCTGCGGTTCCCCGCGCGCCCGTAAGGGATCGATACTCTATCAAGGCCGTGACATCACCGGCCTGCCAACTCACCAAATCGCCCGGCTTGGCATTGCCCAGTCGCCTGAAGGCCGGCGCATATTCCCGCGCATGACCGTCCTGGAAAACCTGCAGATGGGAGCCGGGCTCGTCTCTGATCAGCATTTCGACCATGACCTGGAGCACGTCACCAGCCTGTTTCCTCGCCTGCGCGAACGCCTCGACCAGCGCGGCGGCACACTTTCAGGTGGCGAACAACAAATGCTGGCGATTGCCCGTGCCATGATGAGCCGGCCCAAGCTCCTGCTTCTTGATGAGCCATCGCTCGGTCTCGCCCCGCTGATCGTCAAGCAAATCTTCGAAGTCATTCGTGAGATCAACCAGACCGATGGAGTAACGGTGTTCCTGGTCGAACAAAACGCCTACCACGCCCTCAAGCTGGCCGACCGCGGCTACGTCATGGTCAACGGCGAGATCACCATGAGCGGCCCCGGCCGGGACCTGTTGAAACGCCCCGAAATCCGCGCAGCCTACCTGGAGGGCGGACGCCACTGAACCACATCGTCCCATGAACCCTATCCGCCTTCGCCCCGTCTTTTGAACAATGAGAGGACCAAGCTCAAGCAATGGACATGATCTATCCAACAGGCCCCAACGGCTTCTGGGTGTTCATTCTGGTCACCATCATCTTAGGCGGTGCGGCCAGTTGGGCGACCGGGCGCGCCATCGCCATTGTTTGGAAGCCGCTGTGGCAACTGGCAGCCTATATGTGCCTGATGACCTTCGCGGTTCGCTTCCTGCACTACGCCTTGTTCCATCAGCCCTTCCTGACGGTGGGCAACGTCCTGATCGACTACGTCGTCCTCGCCGCAATCGCGCTGATCGGCTACCGGATGATGCGCGCCTGGCAGATGCAGGCCCAATATCCCTGGGCCTTCGAGCAGGTCGGCCCGTTAAGTTGGCGGCGCAAGGATTGACCAGACCCGACCGGGCAAGTTACAGCGACTGCGGCCCTTCGAAATGAATTTATTGAAACTCCTGACAAACCAAGGAGAGATGACATGCGGAAACTTCTCATAGCAGGTGTTAGCGCGCTTGCTGCACTCAGCCTTGTTGCCTGTGGCGACTCTGGCACCGAAAGCGAAAAGAGCGGCGGCGCCGACACCCTCAAGATGGGCGTTGCTGGGCCGCTAACTGGCCCCAATGCGGCCTTTGGCGCGCAACTCAAGAACGGTGCAGCACAAGCTGTTGCCGACATCAACGCCGCCGGCGGCATCAACGGCAAGCAGATCTCGTTGGTGTTCGAAGACGACGTATCGGATCCCAAGCAGGGAGTCTCGGTCGCCAACAAAATGGCCGGTGAAGGCGTCAAGTTCGTTGTCGGTCACTTCAACTCGGGCGTCTCCATTCCTGCCTCCGACGTTTACAACGAAAACGGCATACTGATGGTCACACCGGCCTCCACCAACCCCAAGATCACCGAACGCAATATGTGGAACGTCTTCCGCGTCTGTGGCCGCGATGACCAGCAGGGAACTGTTGCCGGCAACTACATTTCCAAGTCGCTGTCCGACAAGAAGATCGCCATCGTCCACGACAAAACGCCTTACGGCAAGGGCCTGGCTGATGAGACCAAGAAGGCGCTGAATGCCGCCGGCATCACGGAAGTTGTCTATGAAGGCATCAACCTGGGCGAAAAAGATCTTTCCGCTCTGGTCGCCAAGATGAAGGACGCGGGCGCGGATCTCGTCTACTTCGGCGGCGTCCATACCGAAGCCGGCCTGATCGCCCGCCAGATGCGCGACCAGGGTCTGACAGCAACCTTGATGTCAGGTGACGGTATCGCCACCGACGAGTTTGCTTCAATCGCTGGCGCCGAAGCTGCTGTTGGCACCCTGATGACGTTTGCCCCCGATCCACGCAAACGCCCCGAAGCCGCCGACGCCCTGAAGAAGTTCAAGGAAAAGGGGATCTCGACGGAGGCCTACACGCTCTATTCTTACGCCGTCGTGCAGATCATCAAGCAGGCCGCCGAAGCCATTAAGTCCAACGACCCCAAGAAGGTCGCCGACCAGATGCGCTCAGGCCAGGAGTTCGACACCGTGATTGGCAAGATCGCCTTCAACAAGAAGGGCGACGTCAACCGCCTCGACTACACGATGTACACCTGGCAAAACACCGGCGACCGCGTCACCTACGTCGAAAACCCATAATCATCGGGTCAATGGCAACAACAACAAAGAGGCGCCTGGCAACGGGCGCCTTTTTCATTAAAGAGTAGTCTCACCCACCGCCGCCAAACCCTAAAGCGTCATGCCGACGAAGGTCGGCACCCAGAACACGCTGAAAGAGTTGTAGACCGTGATGATCAAAAGAACCGCCCTACTGCTCGCAGCCCTGTTTACCGTCTCAATTGCGCACGCTGCCGACGACCCACCCGCCAAACCTGACCGGCCCGCCGAAATCATCGTCACCGGCACAGGAGAGGTGATGGACGCCCTCCACCGCGCGGTCGAAGACGAGATCAAAACCATCAATGAAGAAGGCGGTGTACTCGGCCATCCCGTGAAGGTAACCCGGATTGCCGATGATTGCGCCCAATCCCCTGAGGCCGCCAAAGCATCGGCCACACAAATCTCCGCACGCCAACCGCTCGTCGTCTTCGCCCGCCAATGCAAAAAAACTTCGGATCAATCAGCAAAGATCTATGCTGAAAGCAACGCTCTCGTGCTTGGCATTCCTGTTGACGCCCCTTGCAGCCAATTGATCAGCAAGCACCAAAATCTGTTCTGCCTTGGCCAGAACCACAGCGCCACCCAAGAGCTGGCCTTCAATATCGCAACTGAAAATCCCTCAAACATCGTCCTCCTCTACCCCGATTTTCCCGCCGCCAAGCAGGTAGCGGAAGTTATGATTCGTGACCTTAGGTCGGGGTTCACCGCCACAAAAGAAGAAGAGGACCGCTGGGCAAAACTGCTGCCTGAACCTGCTTACAAAATCAGCTCCCACGTGTTTGCTGGCGGCGTACCATTTGCCATCTCAGAAATCGGCAAGATCGCAGCTAGCATTGCCGAAAGCCCAACCACATCGCTCTACTATATCGGACCGACTGCCAAACCCTCGCCCGTACTTGCAGCCGCGACCGCTCTTGGCTGGAAAGGCAAGATATACTATTCCCCACTCCCGACCGAAAAAACGCCTCCAGAGTGGCTGTCTTTACTGGCACCTGAGACCGAAGTCTTCGCAATCCGGCAACAACCCTCCTACATCGGCCAGCCCCCGGCTGGCGCCAAGGCCTATACCGCCTTCCACCCCGATTGGGTTGCAGGCTTCTGGCAGGTTATGAAGGCGGTCAAATACGCAAAGTCGCTCGATGGCCGCGAAATCGCAAAATCATTGGGCGGCAAACCGTTCTTTTCGCGTGCGCCCTGGCTGATGCTGCAATCGCGCAGCCGCTACCGCCCACCGGAAATGCTTCAACGCTTCAACGATAATGGCGATTTGCGAATGGCCGGCTACAAGATCGAGAAAATCAGGCCGAAGGAGTAGGGGCACACTGCCTCGACTAAAAAATTGAGAGCGCAATAAGACAAGCCGTTCTCTCGAAGAACGCTCCTCTGCGGAGAATTCTACGGGCGCGGCTGTCGTCGCACTCCTCCCCACGACCGTAGGAAGTCTCGCGGTTTGCAGAGCAAAGCGCGTGCAACAGATCAACGTTTACATCGGGCTCAGCGGCAGGTGCATTTTTTTCTACGAAAAAATCACCGGGAGCCTGCGCCATGCCTATTCCGTTAGTATTTGCTAAACGCAACTGGAGGACGCTCGCCTTCAATGGCAAACGGCCGCCGGTCCTTGCAAACGTCTCATCCCCCACAACGTCATGGCCGAGCAGTCGGCCATCCATGCAAGCTGCTGTAAGGGCAGACGTTTTTGTGTTCGCGGAGGTTGAAAGAGGTGCCGTAGCTGGCTGTGTCAACGAGGGCCGGTAGCAGTTCCTTGAGGCTTGCATGGATCCCGTCCGGATTTCGTTGCGCGCCTCCGGCACGACGGGATGACGGAGGTGGGAGAGGTGATTTTGGGTGGCGCTTTGCCGGCACAGTCACGGCTCAGTGGCGACAATTGCAGTCCGGACAAAAGGGGATAGGCACGACTTTCGGTCGTCAACACAAGCTTACGCGGCGTTGAGCAAAGGAACTGCGGACTGAAAAATCAGCGGCGGTGAGCAGCTCTGCGTGCCGACTGGTTGTCATGGCGCGGAGGTCGCCGCGTAGCGGCGATCGGCATCCGAAGCGCCAAATAAAAAAAGCCCGACCTGATCACAAGTGGGCACTGCACAATTGCCTTGATGACGCAATGGCCATCAGGAAATTGATTTGAACGGTACTCCGCCGGCGCGAGGCCGCGCCAGCCAGTAAGCACTCTAGAATGAACGCTCTTAGCGGCCTTGAGACGCCGCCAGGCATTCCGTCAACATGACCTGCTCGAGGCGTTGCAGATCCTCTGGAATCTCATCACCCGCTTCGCGATGTTTGCGAATGCAATCACGCACCGCAGCATAGCATTCACGTGGGTCATCGTGCTCGTCGATAAGGCCGTTCAACTCAGCGACCTCTTGAACTACTTCCGCATTCATTTGCGTTTTCCTTTTCGTTTCCTCGTTGCCGGAAATCCGCATTTTTTAAGTAAGCGAAAACCGCCAACTACCAAACAGTGTGGACTTGATTGGTTATCAAGCATTTACGCAGAATAGCTTCAGGATCAAGAAGGGACTGTTCCGATAGTAACCCGACGTTGCGATTAGCCAACAAATCGAACTAGCCGGTACGCAGAAACTAGGGCATTCCCTCCCGAACGCTGCTGGCAGATATGCCTCCTCGATTGACGTTTCAAGTCACCTTTTGTGTCACAGTCGACAACCGCGTGAGCAGCACAGAAACGAACCCGTAATTGCCCCATCCGGTTGACCGGCTGCTCGAGCGCAGCCAGTTTGAAATCTACCAACTCCGTTATGAACTTGAGACAACAGGCTGGGATGAAAAATGCTCTCGAACACGCTGACCGACATCCCCGGGCTCTCCGTCGGCCAGGCCCATGATGCGGCAATTCGTTCGGGGACAACGGTCATCCTGCCACCGCTTGGAAGCATTGCTGCCGTCGACGTTCGCGGCGGTGGCCCCGGCACCTTGGAAACCGATGCCCTTGGCTTGGATGGAACCGTCGACGAGGTCCACGCCATCGTCCTGTCAGGCGGCTCAGCCTTCGGATTGGCCGCCTCCAGCGGCGTCAGGGACGCCCTCGCCAGGCAAGGCAAGGGCTTCGCCATCCAAGAGGCCAGAGTCCCCATCGTCACCCAGGCAATCCTGTTTGATCTCCTCAACGGCGGCAACAAGGAAGACCTTTCCAACGCCTATCGCAGCCTGGGCGAACAAGCCTGCGCGGAAGCCTCAACCGGCCCCGTCGCGCTGGGTAGCGTCGGCGCCGGATATGGCGCCACGACCGCCACTCTGCGCGGGGGACTGGGCAGCGCTTCCACTCAAGTTTCCAACGGCATCCGTGTCGCTGCCCTCGTGGCCGCCAACCCGGTCGGAACCATCACCATGGGAACGACCCCTCACTTCTGGGCCCACGCTTTCGAACTGAACCGCGAATTCGGCGGACTTGGCGCCCCCGCCGATTGGGTCGCCCCCCAGGAGCCGCCGCCCCTCAAGGGCGGCCCCGGCCAAAACACCACGCTGGCCGTCATCGCCACCAATGCCAGGCTCGACAAGCGCCAGGCCAAGCGGTTGGCAATCATCAGCCAGACCGGCCTCGCCCGAGCCATTCACCCCGTCCACACACCCCTTGATGGCGACGTCGTCTTTTCATTGGCGACAGGTGAAAAGCCGCTCAGCGACCCGGTCTACGGCTTAGCGATCCTGGGAAGTGCTGCTGCCGACACGCTTGCAAGAGCCACCGCCCGCGCCATCTACGAGGCTGCCCCAACGCCCGACGGTTGGCAGGGCCCTCCGTCATACCGCCAGCAGTTTACATAGGGCAGGCGCAACCTTGGTGACCGCGCTTTGGCACCACCTTCGCCCCGCGCATGAACTTCGTTCAATCCACCAATCGCAACCCAACCTCAACCCAATCGCAACCCAACCGCAACCCAACAGCATGAACTTCGTTCACGTGCGCATGCGAGGTGCTGCGCAATTCAGTCGGGCGCTTCTCCCACCGCTTATTACATTCGCCCATTGCAGCACCACACCAGTCAGTGTTAGAGCCCTTTCCGACCAAATCGAACCATTATGACGAGGTGGATTTGTGACAAGATCAAGTGGACCGGCGCAGTGCGTAGCGGGGCTACGGACAAGACGGGCTGCGCAGAGATTGGCGCAGATCCACCCGTCCCTGCGGGC
>JAHZKP010000049.1 GCA_022600345.1 Alphaproteobacteria bacterium
ATTGGACGGGCCGGGCGGATTTGCGCCAATCTCTGCGCATCCCGTCTTGCCCGTGACACCGCCACGCGCTGCGCCGGTCCACTTGATCTTGTCACTAATCCGCCTCGGCAGAATGGTTCGATTTGGTCGGAAAGTGCTCTAATCCCGGCCAAGTATGGAGCTGCGCCGTGATGCCGTAAAGTTTGACGGTGGCCTTGAAGATCCCCGTCCGGGTGCGCCCGTTCAGGACCGCCCTGGGGAAAGGGCGAGGATCAGGAGTTCAACGACCATGAGTGCGGCACAAGGAGGGCCCGCGTTCTTTTTTTGTGTAGCATCATCGACTTGGCGAAAAATCTGGGCACCAAACTTCAAGCACACCCGCCTGCCTGACTTGAATCGAAGACGTGGCCGGAGAGTTGTTCGCCCTTGTCGGAGGCCAAGTAGAGCGCGAGCGAAGCTATGTCGGGTTCGCCCAGCAGGGTTGGTTCGAATGCATCCAGGCCGGTTGCGGGGGCGACGGCGTTAATGCGGATGCCTTTGTCAGACCAGTTGCGGGCCTCCGCCTGGACCATGGCGGCAAGGGTTGCGCGCAGAATATCAAGCACCATCATTTCTTCTGCGTTTAGAGGCGTCGGTGCCTTCACGACGTGCAGGATGGCGCCATGGGTCAAGGTCAACTGCATGCGGTTTGCAATCACGCGGGCGCTCAGCGTGGGGGCCAGCAGTTTTTCGGAGACGAGATCCTCGATTTCACGCTGACTGGTGCGGTCTGACAAGTCGGCGGGGTGGATCTCGATCAGGTTGACGACTGTTTCAAGGCCGCCGAATGCTTTTTGGGCCGGGCCCTGGGCAAAGGCGATTGCGAGGTCGGCGTCTTCGATGTCGTCTGAATGGAAGAGCTTCAGGTCGCCGGCCGACTGGGAGAGCAGGGCGGTAATAGCATCGATCTCTGTTGACTGTTCGGCGGTTTGAATTGCCAACTGGGTGGAGCGTTCGGCGAAGGCGCGCGCAATGTCGACACCGCAGCGGCTGGTTAATCCGGACAACAAAACGCGAGCGTTGGTCAGCTCCGGGTATACGGCAGCAATACGCAACTCTTCTACAATGCTCATCAACATCGGGCTTGTCTCCACATAGTACGCCGGACCAACACAGGTCGCCCGGTACCGACCATATCAGATCGATTCGGCCTAACGAGAACTAAATGCGCTTGCGATTCGGGCAGCGCCGGGGGCTGTTACATGGCAGGAATCGGGCAAGTCACACGATAATGGTGGCAGATTTGACTCATTTATCACGGAAGTTGCTGGCTCGTGGCGGGGTGGGGGAATATCCTGGTCCTGCCCGAGGTCGGCAGGCAATCGCCGGGCGATTGGCAATGTGAGAGGTGGCGTCATGAGTGAGGATTTCAGTCCCAATGAATTGGCCTCCTATTGGATGCCGTACACGTCGAATCGTGCCTTCAGACGGCGGCCCCGGATGATTTCGGGTGCTGAAGGCATTCACTACATCGCCTCCGATGGGCGCCGGTTGCTCGATGCCACGTCGGGGCTTTACTGCGTCAATGCCGGGCATTGCCACCCCAGCATCGTGGCGGCCATCAAGTCGGCTGCTGAAACGCTCGATTATGCGCCGGTATTTCAATTCGCTCATCCCAAAGCCTTCGAGCTGGCCGGCCGGTTGACGCTGATGGCGCCCGACGGGCTCGATCATGTGTTCTTTGCCAACTCTGGCAGTGAAGCCGTCGACACGGCGATGAAGATTGCGCTGGCCTATCACAGGGCGCGTGGAGAAGGGCAGCGGACACGCTTCATCGGGAGAGAGCGGGGCTATCATGGCGTCGGTTTCGGCGGCATGTCGGTTGGTGGCATTCCCGGTAACCGCAAGGCGTTTGGCGCACTGCTTCCCGGTGTCGATCATATGCGCTCGACCTACAATCGCGACAAACAGGCGTTTTCGGTTGGCGAACCGGAGTGGGGCGCGGAACTGGCCGATGACCTGGAGCGGCTGATCACCCTGCATGACGCTTCCAATATTGCCGCCGTTATCGTCGAGCCGGTTGCCGGATCGACGGGCTGCCTGCCGCCGCCCAAGGGGTATTTGGATAGGCTGGCTGGTATTGCGGCCAAGCACGGGGCCTTGCTGATCTTCGATGAGGTGATCACCGGTTTCGGGCGGATGGGGCATGCGTTTGCAGCGCAACGCTACGGCGTAACGCCCGATATGATCACATTCGCCAAGGGGCTGACCAACGGCGCGGTGCCGATGTCGGGCGTGTTGGTGAGGGATGCCATTCACGACGGTGTGATGGTGGGGCCGGAAGTGATGCCGGAGCTGTTTCACGGCTACACCTACTCGGCGCATCCGCTGGGAACTGCGGCGGCTTTGGCGACGCTGGATGTGTTTCGCGATGAGGGGTTGTTTGAGCGTGCCGGGGAGATGGAACAGGGCTTTGCCGACATCATGATGAGTTTGCGTGATGCGCCCAACGTTGTCGATATTCGGCCGGTCGGGTTGATTTGCGGGATCGATCTGGCCGCGCGCTCGGATGGGGCTGCGTTGCGCGGATACGAAGTGATGCAGGCTGCCTTCCACGATCACGACCTCTACGTCAGGGTAAGCGGGGATACGCTTGTCATCGCGCCGCCGCTGATTTCAGACCTTAAGGACGTTGAAGTGATTGCCGACCGTTTGCGATCGGTCCTGGCGCAGGTTGCCTGATGACGGCGTGGGGGCAGCCTGGGGCGGCTCCTTGGGCGTTTCCTGGGGCGATTGCTGGGGCGGCGGCTGCCGGTTAGGCCGGTGCCTTTTGCGCAACACACCGGCGGTTGTCTTCTTGCACAGCGTTAAAGCTGGTGACAGGCGTTGGCGATGCGTTGCCATGGCGCGGCGAGCGGCCGACCCTTCAGAAGAGTGATTCTTTTTTTGAGCCATGGGGCGCGACTGTGGAATTCATGATTGCCGAAGAAGGAAAGCCGGCGGCGAGTGCTGCGCCGAGTGCAGCAGGTCAAAGGGCTGTGAGCGACAATACGCAGGTTGGTGCGACAGGGGGCGAAGAGGCGCGCGTTGTGCCAGTGCCGTTTCCGATCCGGTTGACCGGGGAAGCGATCAGCGTGGCGGCGATGGCGCTGGCGACGCTGGCGCTGGGTACGGGACTTTATCTGCATGGCGGGTTTGAGCCGTGGGCGGCGGCGGCAACGGCGGTGGCGGCCTACGTGTGCATGCTGGCGGCTCACGCGATGATGCCGCGCTACTTCTCGGTCGAGCCCTATGGGGCCGATACCCGGGGCGAATACGATGCCGTGATCAGGCAACCGGCCCAGGATGCGGGTCTGGGAACGGTGCACTCAACGCGGGGAGCCGCGCGTCAGTCTGCTGGTGGTGCAAGGGAACCGATGCCGGATGGGCGCACTGGCATGAGAACGATGAGCCAGCCCCACAGCGAACGCGGGCCAAAACCCCAACCCGCTCCACAGGGCTCCCCCAGTTCGGCTGCAAGCGGCAAGCCCGATGCTGTGGGTGTTGCGCCGCGGGGTCGGATTGTAGCCCCGCCAAACGCGCCTGCCACTCCTAGCGTGGACGCTCCCGTTACTAACAATGCGCCTGCGCCTTCGAGCACTGGTGCATCGGTTGCAGCAACGAAAGCCCAGGGGACTACACCCAGGCGTGCTGCAATCGAGATGCCGCCTCAACCGCGCGAAGCCGATGTTGAGATGATCCAGGGGCTGATCAAGAAGCTTGCCGAAGAGGTCAACGCGGCCAACGGCACGCCGGCAGAAACCAAGAGCGCTGCTGCCAAGGTTTCCGAACGCGCGATAACTCAGTCGGTCGATGCGTTGAAGGCAACCGCTGATACGATGCGTGAGCAGGATGATGCGGCGGCCGGCCGACGGCAAGACTTGGGTGCTGGTGGGTTGGCGCCAGATAGCTCCGAAATGGGCAGCTCCAAGATGGAGCGCTCGGAAACGGGGCGCTCACCTGCGGTCAATCAACGCCTGTCGGCGATGGCTGAGGCATTTGCAATGGGGCGTGTTGAAATTCTGCTCGATCCGATTCTCGATTTCAACGCCAGCCGCGCGCGACATTTCGAAATTCACGTGCGGTTGCGCGATGAAGCAGGATTAGTGCTCAGTGCACAGGAGGCGGGCGCTGATCTGAAGGGCACGGGCATGTTGTCCCGGCTCGATGGGGCGAAGGTGGAGAATGCGTCCCAGATTGCCATGCGGTTTGCCGGTAGCGGGCGGGATGCGCAAGTCTTCTCGACGGTGAGTGGAGAAGCGCTGACGGCCAATAAATTCCTGGACGGCGTGGCGCACGCCTACCGCCAGCGGGATAGCTTTGCCGGTCAACTGGTAATGACGTTCGGCCAGGATGACGTGCGGGGATTTGGTGCACGTGAGTGGCGGACTCTGGCGGATTTTGCGCGGCTTGGGTTCCGCTATGGCATCGCTGACGTCAACGACCTGGATATGGATTTCGAAGACTTGAAGGCCAAGGGGTTTGATTTCGTCAAGTTCGATGCCGACGTCTTCCTGCGTGGTCTTGCTGCGGGCAACGATGCATTCGTGCCGGCTGCCGATATCTGCAAACACTTGGCCGGTCTGGGATTAAGCGTGATCGTTGGTCGTATCGAGGACCAGAACATGGCTGCGAAGGTGTTTGGCTTCGGCGTTCTGCTCGGTCAGGGAACCTTATTTGGAGGGGCCAAGGCGGTGAAGCGCGAGGTTCTTGCAGCCGGCGGGACAGCAGCGGCCTAACGGCTTGAGGTTTTCTTACGAGCGTTCGCCGTTACCATAGGCTAAGAGACGATTGTCCGGCGCGGATCAACCATCCGCGCCGGACTTGCTTCAACTCAATCAGTCAACCTGAGGCGCCATGCCCAAAAGCATTCCGGTTATTCGTTCCATTTCTCCGCTGGCGGCCGGCTCTGTAGCCTGGCTGGTCGATATCTGGGGTGTGATGCACAACGGCGTTCGCCCGTTTGTTGAGGCCGGGGATGCGTGTGCGCGCTTTCGCGAGGACGGCGGAACGGTTTTGTTGTTGTCGAACTCGCCCCGGCCGGGCGCCGGCGTCAAAGCGCAACTCGATGCAATCGGCGTGAGAGAAGATTCCTACGATGGGATACTGTCATCGGGCGATGCGACCCGGGAGTTGATTGCCGATTACGCGGGCCGCTCAGTCTATCATCTGGGGCCGGAACGCGATCTGCCGCTATTCGATGGCATCGATGTAAAACGGGTGGGGCCGGATGAAAGTGAGGGTGCAGAGGTCATCGTCTGTACGGGCTTGTTTGATGACACTATCGAAACCCCGGCGGATTATGCAACGCGGCTTCAGGGGTTCAAGGCGCGCGGACTGCCGATGATTTGCGCGAACCCTGACATCAAAGTCGAGCGTGGCGGTCAGGTGATCTATTGCGGCGGGGCAATCGCGGAGGCTTATGCGGCGCTGGGCGCTGAAGTTTCGCTTGCCGGAAAGCCGCACGCTCCGATCTACGATATGGCGTTTGAGTGGCTGGCCGAACAGCGTGGGCGTGAAGTCTCAAAGTCAAAGGCGATGGCGATTGGCGACGGCGTCAAGACCGATATCGCGGGTGGGATATTGGCGGGTATTCGGGCGGTCTACATCGCCAGCCGGGTGCACATGGGTGACGATGAAGCGCTGGAGCCGGGGGTGCTGGATACGTTGTTTCCCGACCCCAATGCACGCCCGGTCGCGGCCATGGCCTCGCTCGTCTGGTAGTTTTATTTGTTAGCCGACGTCCTGGTGGTTTTCTTGCGGGAGGTTTTCTTTTTGGAGGCTTTCTGGCCGATCACCTTGGTTGCCAGCTTGTAATCCTTCAGTTCCTTGACTGTGAACACGTAGAGCTGATCGCTGGGGGTCTGCATGGCGTGCAGCCAGGCGCGGGAATCAACGCCCATGTCGGTTAGGTGCTGTTGCACGAGGGCTGTCACGGCCTGGCCCTGGGACATGCCGTCGGCCAGGTTTCCAGGTGTCGTGCGGGGGGCAAAAATCTGGTGGACGCCGACCCAGGAATTACGCCCGGCGGTGCGTTCCTTGCCGCCTGAGAAGACAATCGGA
Organism: Alphaproteobacteria bacterium; assembly: GCA_022600345.1. Lineage (GTDB taxonomy): Bacteria > Pseudomonadota > Alphaproteobacteria > Rhizobiales > Hyphomicrobiaceae > Filomicrobium. Next base: position 6,061 of record JAHZKP010000049.1, read on the forward strand.
CAAGATGAGGCACAGTAGGCATCGTTGGGGACGACGGTGGCGATTTTATTCTTGCGGATCAGCTTTGCCATTTTCAGGGCGTCGTGGACGGAGCCGCCTGGGGAATGAAGGTAGAGGCTTTTGATTTCGCCGCCCTGGCCTTGGATGAATTCAACGAACTCGGATCCAGTGCCGGGTTCAATGCGCCCAACGGCGCTGGCCTCGCCTTTGGGTCCGCGCACGAAGGTCATCTTCTTGCTGACCAGTTCGTTGGCGGGTGGCTTGGCGAACCCTGGCATCGCCGGCGGCTTGCCGGAGCGCCGCCGGGGCGTTGTGCGCGGCAGATAGGGACGCAAATGGTCGCGCGTTTTGGGCGGCTCCATGGTGAGGGGTTCGTCGCGGTCGGTCTCGCCTGGCAGCGGGGCGTTGGCTTCTTCGTAGATGGTGCGGAAATCGAATGCGAGGAATACGACGGTCGCTACGATCAGCAACCGGAAAACGGAATTGAGGATCGTGCGTTCGCTCAGCCACCGCGGCTTTCGATTGGCCGGGGCCGGTTCAATTTTGGCTTTTGTCGAATTAGCGCTTGGCACGATTTCGGCTGGCCCTTTGAAACTGGTTTATTCGTTGCGGCGGTTGACCGTGGGCACGGTGATCGGGGTGACGTTCTCATCGGGTGGTGGGGCAGGTTGACCGGTGTTCGCAGGAGGCGGGGCGACTTGATGGCCGAAGCGTTCTTCCATCTGGCGGTAGATCGCAGCGCCACGCATGACATCGGCGGCGCTCATGGTCTCGGCGTCCAGGTCGATGCCGCCGTGGCGACGGATCGCGCCTTCGACAATGATCATGATGAAGATGAGTACGGCCGGTAGCAGGTCGATTGAGATTGCACCGGCCCAACTGGGCAGAAAGTCGTTGGCATATAACAGGACCGCTTCGGGCGGGGAGAGCGGTTGGAAGCGGGCGGGGATGACGGGTTCGCGCTGAAGTATTTCGTCGGCGGCCGCAGACAGTGCGCGGCTTTGTGCCCTGAGCGCTGCTTCGACGCGGGCAACGACTTCGGTCTGGCGTTCCTGCAGGCCGGCGTTCTGGCCGTCGGCAATGGGGGCGATGAACGTCTTGCCGAGATCTTCGGCAGCGCGCTTAACCGAGGGGGCGACGGAGGTTTGTTGAAGCGCGGTGATCTGGCCGATCAATTTGAGGGTTTCTTCGCCGAATGCATTGGAGCGCGCTTCTATCGGGCCCGAATTCGAAATCAGTTCGCGCATGCGCGATAGGTTGCGGCCACCGCTTTCGAACTTACGCTTGATCTCATCGCGGCTTTCCTCGACCTCCAATGCCAGCCGGTTTAATTCCGTCGACATTTGGTTGAGGAGCTGGACGACAGTGCCCGAGCCCGATGTTCCAGTCAGCGCGCCGGTGGAGCGTTCCTGCTGGGCGAGGCTGGCGAAGCGTTTCGAGGCCAGTTGGATGTCGGGTAGCAGGCTTTGGGAGGCGAGCGCATTGGCGTGTGCCTGATCGAGCTGCTGCTGATAGGTTTCGGTGGCATTGGCCATGTGCTGTTCAAGTGCGGCTGATCCTGCAAGGGCGGCTGCATTCAGCCAGCTCGACATGGCGATGATCATGGCCGAGCCGATCAGCATGGCAAGGAACAGCCAGGCGCGGGCGCGTGCGGATTCTATGTGGGGCAGGAAGCGCATCAAATACGACCAGAAGGCATAAATGCCGACCGATACAGCGACCGAATAGATAACCGCGCCAAAGAAGACGACTGCGGCATCGCCGTTGAGCAGTCCGCGCACGCCCAGGTAGGTATAGACACCGCTGGCCAGCGCCAACACTGCCAACGTGACCTTGGTGGTTGATTCTAAGCGGGCTTGTCCCAATCTGAGTTGTTCGGCCATTCAGGAATAATCCCCGTGGAGCTGTCGAGATCGAATTGGTTAAATGGCGCTTTTGATCTCGAATTCAAATTCAATTGGATGGCGTGAAAAGAGGCGCTGAGAAGGCGAATGAGCTGTTTGAAGCGATAAGCCCGTCTTTCTCTCTTGGAGTGCTGCCCGTTCCCGGGTCAGTTTCGTCCTGCTCGGGTTGGGCTTGAAACATCTAGGGACTGGCTTTCGCGCAGCAGGTCACAGCCTCAATACGGGCTCCACAATAACCTGGATTGGGAGCGGGGCCGTTGGGCGATACTCAGTCTGGTTAAGCGGGCTGGGGCGCGGGGCCTTAAGGTATGATCAGTTGCTGCAGGGGACCGATACGGTCACGGCGGCCGATGGGATGTAGCGCCGGCATTCGCGTTTCTGGTTTTTCTTCTTGGCGTTGCGTTTGTTGGACCGGCCGAAGGGGCTGTCGGACTGGGTTCGAAGCGCCAACCGGCCTGACCGGCCGCTGTCAAGGGTCTCCAGGCGGCGGCGGGCGAGGTCCTGAGATGTGTTTTGGTCGATTGTCGGGCCGGCCGATTTTAGCGCGCGGCGATAGGCCGACTTGGCGGCATCCGTGCGGCGGCGAATTTCCAGGATCTGGCCACGAAGTGCGTGGGCTGCCGGGAACAGCGCCTGCTTTCGGATTGCAGCCTTGAGGTCTTTGAGTGCGCGGTCGTATTCACCTTGGCGGAAGTTGACGACCGCGCGGGCGTAGCGGCCGATGGGATCGCTGCGGCGACCGGCGACGAGTTTGTCGGCTTCCTTGGTCGCCGAAGCATCGTGGCGCAGATCGGACAATACGAGCACTCGGAGGGCCTTGAGGCGGCGTTCGTAGGGCTTCAAGTCCTGGGCCTTCTTTAGTGGGCCGAGCGCGTCTTCGGGAAGGCCCTTCAGGCGCAGGATGAGTGCGCGCTGGTAGTATCCGGTCCAATTGTTGTTATCGAGGGCTGTGTAGGTGTCGAGGTCGGCCAAGGCACCATCAAGGTCGCCGGTTTCGCGTTTGACCAGCGCGCGGCTGAGGTAGAGTTTGGCAAAGTCCTTGTTGAGCGCTTCGGCAGCGTTAAAGTCTGCGACGGCCAAGTCGTAGGCGCCTGAGCGGCGATGGTACCAGGCGCGGTTATAGAACGCCATGAAGCGGTCGGCGGCGGGGTTGGAAAGTTTGAGGATGATGCGGGTGCAGGCGGCTTCACTGCTCTTGCTGACGGCGCTGCTGCATTGGATTTTGTCGGAGGCCGAAGCCGGGCAGGAGGCAAGCGCGGCGGCAATCAGGCTGGTGATCAATCCAATTTGTTTCATTCCGCGCGGCATCATTCTTCCCTGTAATTCGTCAATTTGTCCTCTATGAAACAAATCGTAACGCGGAATGTGATTGGGAACCGTTACCTGGGGAACGCGAAGAGGAAAGTGCTCTAACCCGCCTTTCTCACAGGGTAGTGGAACATCATGGCCTCAGGCGGGTTCATTCGGCAAGGAGAGCGGTGAAAAGCGTATGGGTTCATACGGTTGAGCTGCTCCACAAAGCCGATGACCCGCCTCAGGCCACCTAAAAGGCGGGCTAGCGGCGGATCAAATCAAGCAGCCGGGAGCGGACGTCGGCGCGCTCGTCGCCATTGGACAATTCACCCAGAAGTTCTTCGATGAGGGCGCCGATTGATGGGTTTGTTTTCGCTTTGCGTTGAACCATGACGCGGGCCACGGGACCTAGGTGAACGGACATGGCTTCGACGATCTGGGCCAAATCTTCCGGCGTTGGCTGGGCGTCGTTTAGTGGAGGCTTCCAATTGGGTTCGCCGGAGTGATCGCCGGACGGTCTTGGCGGGAGTTCAACGGTATCATCGAGCGCCGATGGATCTTCCTGGTGCGCGGTGTCAGACGTTAGCGAAATCTCGGGAAGCGGGTTGATTGCTGGGTTGTCCGTGGGTTGGGGTTCGTCTTTCTTTTCCGTTGTTGTGTCAGTTTCAGTTTCAGTCTCAGGGCTCGGTTTGGACTGAGGTTTGGTTTCAGCTTTCGCTTTACCTATTTCTTCAGTTTTCGTTTCTGCTGCCGGTTGGGATTCAGGTTCAGAAGTTGGCGTCGGCTGCTTTGCCCGGGCAATCGCGGTTGGAGCGGGGTCGGGTGCCATTTGGGAAGCGGCCAGACGTTCCTGGAGTGAATTCGCCGGGGTGGCCTCGTTGTCCTTGCCAGGGATCCTCATGGTCTTATCAAGCTGGGGTCTTGAAGGTGCGCCAGCTTCGCTTGCACTGTCGGCACCGGTTGGGTGGACGGCATAAGTGGTGATGCGGCGGGGAATGTTTTTCAGGCGGGGAACGCCGCGGTCCTCGAAGGTCGCCGAGATGCGCGCGGAGACGGCGTCGACCATGGTTCCTGAAATCAGGATGCCGCCCGGGTCGGCGAGACTTTCCAGGCGGCTGGCGATATTCAGGGTTTCGCCAAAGGGCAGATCGCCGTCGAATAAAACGTCTCCGACATGGATGCCGATGCGCAGACGCATTCCGCCCAGGTTCTGCATCATCGATAGTCGTTCCTGGATTGCAAGCGCGCAGTGAATTGCATCAACCGCACTTTCAAACAGCGCGAATAGACCGTCGCCGGGCATGCCGATGAGATTGCCGTCGTGAGTTGCCAGTTCCTCGCGGCCGATTTTCAGAATGCTTGAAAGATTTCCGAATGCGTGGGTTTCATTCACCGAGACTCTGCCGCTGAAATTGGCGATGTCGGCTGCCATTGCCGCACGCAGCCTGCGCTTGGGTTTGGTTGCCGGCGGATCTCGTTGTGGCGGTGTGGTCGGCATGGTTTTTGGGCTCGTCTTCCCGGCGAGACGTTCGCTGCCGGTTGGTGGCGCGCACGATGCATTTGTCAGGTCTACACCAATTCAATGTTCATGGGGAAATTGTAGCCCGTCTTTACCGCGATGAAGAAGTCAGGAAAATCGATTGGCTGACAGGTGGGGGCTCAATTATCTGATTTGCGAATGGTCTTGCGATATTCGGCCAGGAACTGTTCCTGCTCGGTTGGGTTCGAAATTTTGCGGGCAAGGTGTTCGTAGTAGTCATCGACGCCGATTGCGGTTGCGGCTTCGCGTTGGGCGATGACCTTGGCCAGTGGGCCGAGGATTGGCATCAAAAGTTCGGTGGCGCGTTGGGTTTCGGCTGGCGAGACGGCAGCACCCAGTTGGGCGCCGGCGACGCCGCGGTCCTGGCGCAGCCAATCGTCGGCCTCCTTACGGAAACGCTCGGCTTCGCTTTCTTCGGGGATCTGGCTGGTGAGGGCTGCGATAAGGCTTTCTGGATCGGTGGCATTTCGAGATTCGCGGTCCAGCACTACGCGGGCAATCGGGCCGATGGCGCGGGCAAGCGTACCTTCGAGAGCGTCGAGGGTCTGGGGGGCGAGCTTTTCTGCCATCGTGCGGCTGAGCTCGCTTTGGGATGTTTCGGCTGTGTCGCTCGAAGTTCGTCCAGGCAGGCGGGTGAGGTCGACTCGCTCGGCTGGTGCGGTGGGCGTGCGTTGCAAGGCGCGCTCGATTGCGGTGATGAATTCTTCGGCGTCCTGGTAGCGGTCGGTGGGATTGCGGGCGAGTGCGCGTTCCATCAGCCCGTCGAGTGCTGGCGGCAATTCCGGGCGGAGCTGGCGTAGCGGCGCGGGGCTCTCGTTCAGCAGCTTATGCATCAAGCCGGGGATGTCGTTGGCGGGAAACGGTTTTGTCCCGGTCAAGAGCTGGAACAAGATGATGCCGACGGCGAACAGGTCTGAGCGGCCGTCAACCTCGCGGCCAAGGAATTGCTCGGGCGACATGTAGTTGGGCGTGCCGATGGCGCCACCGCCGCCATTCTGGGTGAGGCCTAGGTTCTGGAACCTGGCGACGCCGAAGTCTGTGACCTTGATCGAGGTCGCGGCCGGGCACAGTATGTTGGCTGGTTTGACGTCGCGGTGGATGACGCCTTTTTCGTGGGCGTGACCAAGGGCCGACAAGAGTTGGGCCATGACTTCGCCGACCTGGGCCAGCGGCAACAGCGTGCCCGAACGGGTGACCTTCTCCAAGGTTCCAGCTTCGACGAATTCCATGATGATGAAGGGTTGTTCGTCCTGCTCGACATAGTCGAATACGGTGACGATGTTAGGGTGCTGGCAGCGGCCTGCCGAGCGGGCCTCGCTGGCAAAGCGCGCCAACAAGGAGGGCTGGTCCTCGACAGCTTCAAGGACCTCGCGGCGCAGGGACTTTACCGCGACCGGTCGGCAGATGTCAGGGTCAAATCCCTTGTAGACGACGCCGACTGCACCTCGCCCAATGACGCCATCGATGCGGTATTTGCCCACCGCCAACGGTGCATCCTGGTCAATGTTTTCGTTGCTGGTCATGACACCACCACGGCCCCGCCACCGCCGATTTGATCGCGGCGGCGGCTGTTTCGTTTGGAAGCATATGTTGGCGCGATTTGCACTTAGCTCTCCAGCATCTTCATCGCATTGTCGAGACTGCGGCGCATGCGATTGAAGGATTGCGACAGCGAGGAAATCTCGTCGGCGCCAGGGTGGGCGTATTCAGGTTGCGAACTGTCGCCCATGCTGACCTGTTCGGCGATTTCGGCCATCTTGATAACGGGCGAGACGACCATCCAGCGTAGCAGCAGGTTGATGAGGATCAACAGTATCAGGAAGATCGCGCTCATGGCGCCGATCAACAATTGCAGCACTTCCCAGGTCTGTTGTTCGGCGACCTTCAAGGGAACCGAGAAAATTTGGGCGCCGACCACTTCGTTGAGTTTCCAGCCGAAGCCGTTCTTATCGCCGTAAAGTGCGACCATGGAGGCGGGCGCCCTGTCGGGCGTGGAGTGGCAGGTCAGGCAGCCTTCGCTCTTGATCGCCAGCGGGAAGGCGACGGTGTATTCCTTGCCGTTCTTGCCATCGCGGATTGCGACGACTTCCTTCAGCGAGGTGTTTTCGCGAAGTTTATCGATCAGGCCTTTTTCCCAATCGGTGGCAAGATCATCGGGGTTGGTTGGGTTGAGAACGGCCTCCTTGTAGTAGAAGTCCGAATAGTGGTCGCGGAAATTGTTGAAGGCGGTCTGGGCCGAGAACGAAGGTACCGTCTGTGGCAGGAACTGGACGTCCGACATATCGCTTAATAGGGGGCGGATTTCTTCGGACGTGTAGCGCCGGACGGCAAGGGCTTGAGCGCGCAGAACGCCGATCTGGGCATGCAGGCGCTCCATCGCGTTGTTTTTCGAGACCTGGTAGAAAAGCATCGAAGACGCCAGGAGGCCGAGAATAAAACAAGCCGCCAGGATTAGGTTGAACTTCAGCCTCAGGCCCATGGACGATTCCTCCTGTTCGTCTTAAACATGGCTGGGTCTCCTTGTTGAGGGGTCAGCCGCTCTCTTTTTCATACTTACAGGCAGGCATTGATAATGACAGCTCGCAGTATGTTCCAATGGCAGTTTCTGACCGGTTTTTCGGCCCGGCGCTGTTCCCTGTGGAGCAATCGTGGCTCGTTGGCCGTTGTTGCCTGCCTGTTGCAGGCGCTAGTCACGGTCAGTGCGCAAGCTGCCGATCACGATAGGGTGGCGCTCATTTTGTCGGCTCAGGACTATGCCAGTTATGGAAAGTCGCCGATTTCGGTGGACACTGTAAAGCAAATCGGCTCGGCGCTGGAGCAGCAGGGGTTCCACGTCGATACGGTCACCAACGCCAACAACTCGGTTTCGCGGGCCAAGCTTCGCGACTTTGCAAAAAACTCCGAGGGAGCGCGTGTGGCGATTGCGGTTCTGGCCGGCCACGGCGTTAGTTCGGGGGGGCGGGCTTATTTTCTGCCGGCGAATGCGGAAATACGCCGGGCCACCGATTTGCTATCGCGCGCTGTGGCGGTTTCTTCGGTTGCCCAGATCGCAGCGCGGGCCGAAAGCGGGGCGGTGTTTTTCTTCACGACGGTTGCCGATATTTCATCTGCCGTGGCGCGGATTTCTGCGCGGCCATCGATGAAGGCTGCGCCGAAGGATAACGTCGTGGTGGTGTTTTCGACTTCGGACAAGGTGCCGGTTTCGCGGGTATCGAGCGTGTCGCGGCAGGCTGCGGTCGATTTTGCGGATGCTGCGGTGGAGAAGCCGCTAACGATGGACATCCTGGTGGGGGCTGCGGCTGCCGGCGATGTCGGGCAGATCATGGGCCGTCTGGGCGAGATCGACCTTTCCAATGCGCCCAAGCCGGTTGTTGTTGCCAAGCCCGTCCCACCGAAGCCGTCGCAGGCGGAAATCGAAGCCCGGCGGGGTGCGGAAAAGAGGGCGCGGGAAGCTGAGACGAGGGCGCGGCAAGCTGAAGCCAGGGCGCGCGAGGCCGAAGCCAGGGCCAAGCTTGAAGCCGAGCGGGCACGGGAAGCCGAAAAGACGGCTGCGTTAGCGGCAGAACCAGAACCGGTTGAAAGTGAACCGGAACCCGAGCCGGCCAAACCGGCAGCCTCCAATGTCGATGCGTTGCAGGTGGTGGAAGCGTTATTGGGGCGTTCGAAGAAAAAACAGTTGCAGCGCCGGATGAAGAAACTCGGTTTCTACAAGGGGCCGATCGATGCGATTTTCGGCGATCTGACGCGGCAGGGCATCCGCGATTACCAGGCCGATCTGGGGGAAGAGCCGACTGGTTATCTGACGCCCAGCCAAATACAGTCGCTTGTTGAGGGCTGAGGAGTAAAGAAGCTGCGGGTTAGGCGAGCGCTTCACCGATTGCCGCGCGCATCAGGTCCGCCAGTTTCAACGTTTCCAGCTCGCCGATTGGGGATGGTGGCTCGGGAAGCGGGTGGTCGCCCCACTTGCGATCCAGGAAGGCGACGCCTTGCCAGTTGCGGAAGCGCTCGTAGCGGGGAATGGCGTGGACGTGGACCTGGTTCCAGACGTTGCCAAGCTGCTGGTAATTGAAGCGGTCGGGTTGGAACAATCCACTAACGGTTCGCTCGATGACTTTGATGCCGCCCCTCAGATCGTTCCATTCCTCATCTGTAACGTTGGCCAATGAGCCGTTGCACTCCCGGCGCAATGTCAATTGCACGCGGCCCAGGTAGCTTTGGTTTGGAAACAGGCTCCAGGTCCAGAATTCGGTTTCGTGCAGGATCAGCTTGTTGTCGATCATGTTGCGGCGGCTTTCGGGCAGGTGAGAGGTTCGGGTCAGTCCACTCAAACACTCAGGACGATTTTGCCGATGTGTTTGCCTTCGTCCATGCGCGCGTGGGCCTTGGCGGCATCGCGCAAGGGATAGGTTGAATCCATCACGACCTTGACGCGGCCATCGGCAAGCATGGGGATGACGTATTCTTCGAGGCCGCGAGCAATTTTTCCCTTCACGTCGGTGGGGCGGATACGCAGCGTTGAACCTGTGATGGTGAGCCGCTTCAGCATAACGCGCAGGAAGTTGATCTCGGCTTTCGGGCCTTTCTGGTAGGCGATGTTGACCATGCGCCCATCATCACCCAGGCAGGCGATGTTCTTAGCGATGTAGTCGCCGCCGACCATGTCGAGGATGACATCGACGCCAGCTTTTCCGGTTGCTTCTTTGGCCTTTTCGACGAAGTCCTGGTCACGATAATTGACGGCGACATCCGCGCCCAGCTTCAGGCAGGCTGCGCACTTTTCATCCGACCCGGCGGTTGCGATGACCCTTGCGCCGAAAGCCTTCGCAAGCTGGATCGCGGTGACGCCGATGCCGGATGTTCCGCCGTGGATCATGAACCATTCGCCAGCACTCAAGTGCGCGCGTTCAAAGGCGTTGTGCCAGACTGTGAAGAACGTTTCGGGCGCGCCGCCTGCTTCGACCATCGGCAGGTTGTCGGGGATGGTGATGCAGCAGGGTTCTTCGGCGATTGTGTATTGGGCATAGCCGCCACCGTTGACGAGCGCCATGACCGTGTCGCCGATTCGGAAGCGGGTTGCGCCGGGGCCGGTTGCTGCAATTGTGCCGGCGACTTCGAGGCCGGGAATTTCGGAGTGACCCTTGGGGGCGGGATAGGTGCCTTCGCGCTGCATAACGTCTGGGCGGTTGATGCCTGCTGCTGCAACCTTGATCAGGACCTGGCCGTCGCCGGGCTGAGGCGTGGCGATCTCGACAGGATTCAGGACTTCCGGTCCGCCCTTACCTTCGATAGCTATTGCGGTCATGGTTGCTGGCAGGTCGGCCATGGGAATTGGTCCTTCGGTCGGTGAGAGTTTGGTGTTGTTCGCCTAGCCATGCCAGCGGGACGGAGTTTTTGCAATTTTTTGTTGGCGCTTGTTGATTGGCTCAACATCGCGCAAGCGCATGTTGAAGCTCGCTGACAAGATACGGCTGGTGTTGGCGCGTGTTCATTGGCTCAACATCGCGCAAGCGCATGTTGACGCTAGGTGACAAGATACGGTGTGCGTTGCGGTTCTAGCTCTGCGCGACACTAACTAAGTTCGTCATTCCGTCGTGCCGGAGGCGCGCAATGAAAATCGGCGGGATCAAGTCAAGCCTCAAGGAACCGCCACCAGCCCTCCTGGATGCTGCCGGATCCGGCGTCTCTTCCGAGTCTGCGCACGAAGGAAACCTTAGCTATATCCGGCGCTTGCGTGGATGGCCGTCTTCACGGCCACGACGTTGGTGGAGGTGTTGAAGTTGGAGGCTAAATCGCGGGCCCATGACAAGCCGGTGTTGAAGGGAGGTTATCAGCCATGCGAGGCTTGGTGCCAGCATAGCTGTGGAGGTGCACCATGGACTGGGATGAAGCCGCCGAGAAAACCGCCAAGGGAGCTACCGTTGGCGAGGACTTATCAAATCTTGGCGTCAAAGAGCTGGAGCTTCGTATCGCGGCCCTAAACGATGAGATCGCCCGCGTCGAAGCCGAGATGGCGAAGAAGAAGGCGCAACAGGCTGCGGCAGCCGAGCTGTTTAAGGGGTAGGTTGTTTATTGAGCGGGCTGCCTTGGAGCGAAAACAACGCGGCAAGCGAATTGCAGCTTGGCTCAAATACTTTTTGAAGCTTCTGAGGTTTGAGACGGCCCCTCCCCATGTCTTCAGGGGGAGGACGCCGCGCCATCATTTAGCTCCGTCTTACGGGGGCACGGTCGCATCAACTTGAAGCTCAGGAGCTAAGTGATCCTGGCGCGGCTAGAAGGGGGTGTTTGCACCAACCACATCGCAAGAAATGAGCTCACCCCCGCCTGGGAATGCCACGATCACTTGGTCCCTTGTGTTGCAAACGCCGCAACGTTACAGATTGGAAGGCGGGTCCAAGTAATGGCATTCCGTCCGCCCCCCTCAAGGGGGCGGAGCCGCAGGGCGCAGGGCTTAGGCAGTGGGTTGTTGTGGGGCGGTTGGCTTGCTGGATCGATAGTTCCGCAGGATTGGTCGTTATCTGCCATTGCTACAGCAACTCTAATATGTGTCCCGACAGTTCCAAAAAGTGGTGTTCAGTAAGTCTTCGTTAAGTACGCGGGGGTATGGTTAAGCCATCCAGTCTTCTGGATTGTTGAGTGGTTCGCCACTCAGTTTTGACGCCTCCCTGTTGACTAAAGAGCCGCTGCCCTGCAGCGGCTCCTTTTTTTGCCCAACACACGGTAAACCGGTGTTGGGGAAGCCCTGCAGCGGCTCCTTTTTTCCGGGCGCTTCAGATGCCCACCGCTTCGCGGCATCCGCGCCATGACAATTCTCCGCGGCGCTTCTTCGGCCCAACACTCCTTTGCTTGACACGGTGCAAGCTTGTGTCAGATGCAAGCGCATGTTGGCGCTAGGCGACAAGATACGGATTGCGTTGCGGTTCATGCCTTGCGCGGCACCAACTAGAGCCCTTTCCGACCAAATCGATTCAATTCTGCTTCTCAAGCGGCGAGTCGATCCAGCAGGAAGGTGATGCTATTCGATCTGGTTGATCGGATAAATCGCCTGACTCACTGGG
>JAHZKP010000050.1 GCA_022600345.1 Alphaproteobacteria bacterium
AGGAAGGTGATGCAATTCGATCTGGTTGATCGGATAAATCGCCTGACTCTCTGGGCGGCCGCCGCTTGGAAGCCCGTATTGGCGGAGCCAATCTACGATTGGACGGGACGGGTGGATCTGCGCCAATCTCTGCGCAGCCCGACTTGTCCGTAGCCCCGCTACGCACTGCGCCGGTCCACTTGATCTTGTCACAAATCCACCTCGTCATAATGGTTCGATTTGGTCGGAATGGGCTCTAAATGGTGCCGGCCAGGGGCCTCCTCTGGCCGGCGTCTCGTCTTCATTTGCTGTTGATTGTGGGGATAATTTCCAAGGGACACTGCCTGATTGCAGGTAAATCGGCCACAGGCGGAGCGAATTGCAACATCCTCATGGTCTGTAAGCACTCTCTTAACGTTGAATCTCGCTAGTTAGGGTTCTACGGTCGAACCCGGTTCTATTGCGAGGTTTCATGTTTCAGTTCATCCGTCCCTTTGCGTGCTGCGCCGTTGTTTTGGCGGCATCCGCAACAATCCCATTGACTCAGACTGCGCACGCCCAGGACGGCGGCTTCAGCGTGGGTGTGGGCGGCGTGGTGGGCGTCAAGCCGAAGTATGAAGGCTCGGATGAGTACGAAGCCTTCGGAGCTCCGATCGTATTGCCGAAGTTCGGCGGCATGGGCCTTGGTGGTCGCGTCAAGGTTCGCGGCGTCGATGATGTCCGCTTCAAGGTGCTGGACATGGGCGGCTTCGAGGTCGGCCCGCTGGCGGGCTATGCGTTTGGGCGCGAAGAGGACGACGGAGATCTGCTGCTCGGCCTGGGTGATGTCGACGACGGGCTCATCCTGGGCGCCTATGCGGCCTACTCGAATGGTCCGTTTTTGCTCGACGTTTCCTACCATCATATCGCCACCGGTGACGACGATGGCTATTTGATCCGCTTCGGCGGCGGCCTCAAAAGCGAAATCCGGCGGGGCTTCACCGCAACACTGCGCGGCGGAGCGACATTCGCCGATGACAACTACATGGATTCCTACTTCGGCATTACGGCTGCGCAGTCGGCGCGATCGGTCGCCGGTTTGGCGGTCTATGAAGCTGATTCCGGCATCAAGGACGTTCATGTCGAGCTGGGGGCCGTCTACGACATCACCGATCGCTGGACGCTGAAAGCTTCAGGCAAGTACGCACACTTGCTGGGCGATGCCGGCGACAGTCCGATCGTCGAGAGCGAAGACCAATTCTCGGCAATGTTCGGTGCGTCCTACCGTTTCGATCTGGGGCGGTAAGTTCGCCTCGGCTTCCCGCATCTTTGCAGTTTACCGTCTACGGCGACTGGCATAAGCCGGTGATGACAGCGGAGAAGGTGCGAACAAGTAGGGCCGTTGCCCCGGCCCCCTGCTTCTTGTAACCAATTGCCATGGCAAAATCCGTTAAGCGTAAGGGACCTGCGGCCGATCAGCCAAAGCCCGGCATCATCCACGTGCGTGGGGCTCGCGAGCACAACCTCAAGAACGTCGATCTAGAGATCCCCCGGGATGCACTGGTGGTTTTCACAGGGCTGTCCGGTTCGGGCAAGTCGTCGCTGGCGTTCGACACGATCTACGCAGAAGGTCAGCGACGCTACGTCGAAAGCCTATCGGCTTACGCGCGCCAGTTCCTGCAGATGATGCAGAAGCCCGACGTCGATCATATCGACGGGCTTTCGCCTGCGATTTCCATCGAGCAGAAGACGACGTCCAAGAACCCACGCTCGACGGTGGGGACGGTTACCGAGATCTACGACTACCTGCGCCTGCTGTTTGCCCGCGTCGGTGTTCCGCACTCGCCGGCGACGGGCCTACCAATCGAGAGCCAGACTGTCACGCAGATGGTCGACCGGGTGCTGGCCCTGCCTGAGGGCACGCGGCTCTACCTGATGGCGCCGATCGTCCGCGGGCGCAAAGGGGAATACAAGAAGGAGCTAGCGGAGCTTCAGAAGAAGGGGTTTCAGCGCGTCAAGATCGACGGCACCGTTCACGAGATCCCGGATGCCCCGGCGCTTGATAAGAAATACAAGCATGACATCGATGTTGTCGTTGATCGCGTGGTTGTGCGGCCGGACGCTGCCGCGCGGCTAGCAGACAGCTTCGAGACGGCGCTGGGGCTGGCTGACGGCATTGCCGTCGTCGAATTTGCCGATAAGCCGCTGAGTTCTCCCCCTCACCCTGCCCCTCTCCCCCAGGGGAGAGGGAAAAAGGGAGCGAATAACGCCGACGGGGCCCCTCTCCCCCCCGGGGCGAGGGGACACGAGGCCGGGGGGCGAAAGGGCATCCTGCAAAACAAGAACGAGACGCACGAGCGGATCGTGTTCTCGGCGCGGTTTGCCTGCCCGGTGTCGGGCTTCACGATCGACGAGATCGAGCCACGGCTGTTCTCGTTCAACGCGCCGGCGGGTGCGTGCCCGACCTGTGACGGGCTTGGCACGCAGCTTCAGTTCGAACCCGAACTGGTGGTGCCCGATGGCACGTTGTCGCTAAGCCAGGGCGCCGTCTACCCGTGGGCCAAGACGGGTGCATCCTCGCCCTACTATGAGCAGACGCTGGTAGCGTTGGCCAAGCACTACGGCGTGTCGATGAAGACGCCGTGGGAGCGGCTGCCAAAGCACGTTCAGCTTGCCATCCTGTTCGGCTCGGCGGGCGAGGAAGTCGAGTTCGTCTACGAGGACGGATTGCGCAAATACAAGAACGCCAAGCCGTTCGAAGGCGTGATCGGCAACATCGAGCGGCGCTGGAGGGAGACGGATTCCGATTGGGTGCGTGATGAGCTGTCCCGCTACCAATTGGCTCACCCCTGCGAAGACTGCAACGGCTATCGCCTCAAGCCGCAATCGCTGGCGGTAAAGATCAATGGCATGCACATCGGAGAAGTGTGCGATCTGTCGATCCGCAATGCCGCCCCGATGTTCCTTGATTTGCCCAAGCACCTGACCAAGAAGCAGCTCGAAATCGCCACCCGCATTCTGAAGGAAATCAACGAGCGGCTGAAGTTCCTCAACGATGTCGGGCTCGAATATCTGACCCTCTCACGCAACTCAGGCACGCTATCAGGCGGGGAGTCACAACGCATTCGGCTCGCCTCCCAGATCGGCTCGGGTTTGACCGGCGTTCTCTACGTTCTGGATGAACCGTCGATCGGGTTGCATCAACGCGACAACGATCGGCTGCTGGGCACACTTCGCCATTTGCGCGACCTGGGAAACACGGTGCTTGTGGTCGAACATGACGAGGACGCGATCCTGACAGCCGACCATGTCGTCGACATTGGCCCTGGGGCTGGCGTACATGGCGGTGAGATCGTGGCACAGGGCACGCCCGACAACATCAAGTCGGCCAAAGGCAGCCTGACCGGGAAATACCTGTCCGACGAGTTGGCCGTGCCTGTGCCGGCCAATCGCCGCGAGCCGAGCCGTAAATCGCTGAAGGTGACCGGCGCGCGCAACAATAACCTACAGGACGTAACGGCGGAGATTCCGCTTGGTCTATTGACCTGCGTGACCGGCGTTTCGGGCGGCGGCAAGTCGACCTTGTTGATCGACACGATCTACCGGGCTGTTGCCCGCCGTCTCAACGGAGCGCGCGCGCATCCCGGCGATCACGACAAACTCATCGGCCTGGAACACCTCGACAAAGTCATCGACATCGACCAATCGCCAATCGGGCGGACGCCACGGTCCAATCCGGCCACCTATACCGGCGCCTTTACCCCCATCCGCGAGTGGTTTGCCGGATTGCCCGAAGCCAAGGCGCGGGGCTATCAGGCCGGGCGGTTTTCCTTCAACGTCAAGGGCGGGCGTTGCGAAGCCTGCAAGGGCGACGGCGTCATCAAGATCGAAATGCACTTCCTGCCCGACGTCTACGTCACCTGCGACCAGTGCAAGGGGGAGCGTTACAATCGCGAAACGCTCGACGTGCGCTACCGGGACAAGTCAATCGCCGACGTGCTCGACATGACGGTCGAAGAGGGCGCGGAGTTCTTCAAGGCGGTACCCTCAATCCGCGACAAGCTGGAGACGCTGAAGCGCGTCGGGCTCACCTACATCAAGGTCGGCCAGCAGGCCACAACGCTTTCAGGCGGCGAAGCACAGCGGGTCAAGCTTGCCAAGGAGCTCTCCAAGCGCGCCACGGGCCGCACGCTCTACATTCTCGATGAGCCGACGACGGGCCTGCACTTCCACGATGTCGCGAAGCTATTGGAAGTGCTGCATCAGTTGGTCGAAGCGGGCAACACGGTGGTGGTGATCGAGCACAACCTGGAGGTCATCAAGACCGCCGACTGGATCATCGACATGGGTCCTGAGGGCGGCGATGGTGGCGGCCGGGTCGTGGCCGCTGGAACGCCTGAGGAAGTTGCTGCGGTCGCGGAAAGCTACACGGGCGGGTATCTGAAGAAGCTTCTTAAGCGGCGAGGAGCGACGCTGCGTGCACCTGCCAAGAAGGCGGCGGCGAAGGGGAAGGCTGCGACGGCCAAGAAGCCGGTTGCGAAAAAGGGTGTAGCGAAGAAAGCTGCGGCGCGCGGGCGGCGGAACGGAGGGAAGCAGCAGGCGGCGGAGTAGGGACCATTTGATTGCGCCTCTGGATGCCCATTGGCCCTGCGGGCCAACATCCGGCGCCGTACGATCCTCCGCTAGAATTGCCATGGCCTGTTTCGTTTGAGTGTGATGAGGGGCTATCCGCCGTGGCCTTTTCTTGCGCGCCTCCGGCACGACCACCCCGACCAGGGTGTGCTTTTTTGGCCAACACTGGGCAAGCCCGTGTTGGGCACCCCTGGACCCATTGTCACGACGAATTCCGTTAGGTTTTGCCGGGATGTAACGATTTGCGTTACAATTGGGAGTTCCCAAACAAGTCAGGCAAACCAAATGTCCACCGAAGCAGACCTCAACCGCATTACAATCAATCCCGACGTCTGCAATGGCAAACCGGTCATCCGCGGTTTGCGCATCACGGTAGAGACGGTGCTTGGGCACTTGAGCGCGGGCGATAGCACCGAGGACATCCTGGCGGCATTCCCGATGTTGGAGAAAGAGGATGTTGCGGCGTGTTTGGCCTTTGCCAGCAAGTTGATGGGCCATCGGTTTAGCGTCAAGGAAGTCGCGAGACAGAACGGTTTCTGATCGATGTGAACCTGCCGCAAAGGTTCGCGTTGTGGGCTGATGGTAGCTGCGCCTTCGTCCACGACCTTGGCGAGAGCTGGTCGGACACCGAGATTTGGGATCACGCGGCCAAGCACGACCTCACCATCGTCTCCAAAGATTCAGACTTCTCTTCGCGGGTGATGCTGAGCACCGACGGCCCAAAGGTCATTCATATCCGAGTTGGCAACATGAGGATCGCCGAACTGCATGCCTTTCTTGGGCGCGTTTGGGGCGATGTTTGTGAGCTGAGCGAAAAGAATAGGCTCGTACAGGTCTATTCGAACCGGATCGAGACGATTGAATAAGGGGTTGGTCCACTTTGCGGATAATAGGGCTTTGTTCGCTTTGCGAAGATTAGGGGCAATCTGCCGTTGCCCTTTTTTGCGCGCCTCCGGCACGACCACCCCGACCAGGGGTTGGCCCCTGGACCCTGGAAACCCCACAACACTATTCACACCCCACAGGGCGCGGAACAGCATCCAACCCAGCCTCCTCTCAGCATTTTCCTGAATTCTGTATGGTTTTATGTTTTTTATGTTTTATGTATTGACTTATGTCTGGCGATTTTCTATGTTTCGTATTGTAAGCTGATTGACGGAGGTCCACAGATGCCTGAAAACACAAAGAAGACGTCCCCTCCATATGCCACATTTCCTTCTTTTCTGAACTTTATCAATAAGTTGCGAGAAAATGGGATGCCAAACAGAATCGACCCTTCGGTGTTTGGAAACGCGTCGGGAAGTCTCGTTTATAGTGTTCTGTCTTCTCTGAAATCACTCAGCTTGATCGATGAGGACGGCGTTCCTGCAAACTGTTTTATTGCGCTAGTTGATGCGGCTGACGAGGATCGGCCTCAGCTACTTCGCCAAATTGTCATTGATGGCTATCCGTCATTGTTCGATGGGGATCTGGACCTAAGCAACATGACGGCTGGCCAGTTCGATGACCATATTCGCAGCGAATTTGATGTTGCTGGCTCGACGATCGACAAGATAGCGGCATTTTTTTTGGCTGCTGCGAAGTACGCTGGAATCCCAGTTTCCAAGCACTTGGAGAAGCGCACACCGATCTCTTCTTCATCGAATTCACGGAAGAGCACCCGGCAACGCAAGAGGGTCGACAATGGCGACAACGAGGCTCCAGCCACCCCTCCTCCATCAACGCCGCCAAGTCATGTGATCTCTGAGAAAGCCCTAGAGTATCGACTTGTAGATCTCATGACGGAGGCTGCTAACGAACCAGAGGTAATGCAGGCGATCATCACAGTGATCACGTTCTTGAAAACCAAGAGCGCATCAGAACCGACGAAGTCTGCTGAAAATGCTGGTGGAAAGGAGGGTAGGTAATGGAACCCATATGACGACCACCCTGATCCAACTGGGTGGTCGAGACCCAGTTGGATGAGCAGTCGCCTTTAGGGCGGCAGGGGTCGAGGCGAAAGCCTCGGCTCCACTTCGGTTTGAAAATAGTTCCAAACCGTCAACCTACGACCGCGAGGTGGTACGTAAACTTGAACGCTATGACTATGATTCAAAACACTGAATCCGTCAACTGCTTAGCGGTCGCTGCATATTGAAAGGTAAAAGTTATGCAGGACAGAAAGCTGACGCCGGAAATGGTTCCGGTTATTAAGTTGGCCCGGCAACGGAAGTACAATTATGCTAGAATTGCATCGTACTTTCAAATCAACCAGGGCCGCATTGCCGATGTGATGATGGGGCGACGTTTCTCTGAAGTCTCAGCGGCATCTGAATTGCCACCGGATTTCCCGACGGCATAAGGATGAATGGCAAGGGCAGCAAGTTGCTGCCCTTGTTCGGCAATCGCGCGCCCCCGCCCCGCTGATGCAAGCGGTCGCGATGTGCAACATCGCGCACGCATCGCGGGCCAAGCTTCCAGCTTGGACCGCTCGCATCAGCGGGGCGGGCCGGTACGGTTTCGGCGCACCGGTGGCGGTGTGCTGCGCCATCAATGTGATGCTTCGGTTCTATTTCCTTGAAGCGTCATGACGGCGTCATGCCGAAGGCATGCGAGACAAAAGGCCGGTACCCCGGACACCTTTCTGGAATTCTTTGCGCGTTGACTCAAAGCGTGTGCACCTTTGGTGGACTCACATTAGTTTACTGCGCTCACGGGCCGTACCGGCATTCTGCCGGGCCCTACGCGGGTGCGGCGCTCGCGCCGGGGCTGCCGTCGCAGCCCTGACCGCGCCCCTCTATGATGACCACGGTCTAGCCCCGTCCTGCGACGGAGAGACGGTGGCGGACGATGTGACCGTTCAAGCTGCCGCCACCCAACCACCATTCCGCCAACCCATGCCACCATGGTCCAGCCCTGCACTTCCTGAAATTGACTTATTCCTCAATTTTGGTGCGTGGGCGTTGCACTGCGTGCGATGTTCACATATTGTTCTTTGTAGGGTTGGATGTTCTAAGGATTGCCGGATTATGGATGTTGAGAACGAAATCAAGGATTTGAAGCGCCGGGTTGGTGATCTGGAGGGGGCCGTTAATGTGCTGGCTGGCAAGGTCGGAAGCGTGCACCCCGAAATCGTTTCGCTGGGGGAAACGGCGCTGCAGCGCTTCGATGGTGTCGATACGAATATGCGACGGCTGACCAAGCAGCTCGAAGACGTCAACACGCAGGTCTGGTCGCTGAGGGATGATTTTCCCGAGCTGGTCGGCGAAGCGTTGAAGACCGCGCTGAGGAGGACGATGGATTGAGGTACATGGAAAATGCCAGTTGTCGCATCGGTCTGATTGCCGGCACCTTGCTCATGGCTTTCGCTCTGCTGCCGGTCCAGGCTGGCGAAGTCGCAAAACGGGGCGAAGTCTGCGGCACGGTTGCAAAGGTCGGGTGCGACGAGGGGCTGTGGTGCGATCCCAAGCCCGCAACATGCGGGGATGAAAACGCATTTGGCCAGTGCGTCCGGGTGTCGAGGATCTGCACGCGGGAGTATCGCCCGGTGTGCGGCTGTGACGGCAAGACCTATTCCAACGACTGCGGGCGGCGGGCCGCACAAGTCGGACTTAATCATGAGGGCAAATGCCTGACGGACATGTTCAAGGAGAAGTGAGCCGTGCGTGCTACTACTCGTTTGGCGGCGGGGTGCTCTCAGAGAGTTGAAGCGGGGTGACTTGCCTATCAGGGCGCAGAAGCCGAAGCTCCGCCTTCTTGTCTGTCCCACCGACACCACCGGAGTGCGCGCGATGCAGGTTTACCGAACCTTCCAATCAATCATGGTTCCAGCTCCGGCCAGCGAGGTGTGGAATTTGGTGCGGGACTTCCATGACTTCTCCTGGTCGAAGGTCATCGAAAAATGCGAAGCGGTGGGCGACAAACCGGGTGACATGGTCGGGGCGCAGCGGGTTTTGAATGGCGCGTTCAAGGAATCGCTGATCGAGCATAACGACGGCACCTACTCCATGCGCTATTCGATAGACGACGGGCTCAACCCGGTCGCGGAAAGCGACGTGAAGGAATACGTTGGCCATCTACAGGTTCGCCCAATCACCAATGGCGACACCTCGTACGTCGAGTGGTCCTCGTCGTGGAAATCGGACGGGGACGAGGCGGTGGAATTCTGCTCGGGGATCTATAACGCGCTGCTGGGCGAGCTCGCCGAGCACTTTTCTTAAGCGCCTTCATTCGTCAACACTGCGCAAGCTTTTGTTGAGCAAGATGCCCATCGTTGTTTTTTGTGGTCCACACTTCCTAAAGTCGTGTTGGGCTGGATGCCCACATGCGCAAGCCGCTTTAATCGAATCGCACGATCCAGGTCCGCATGATCTCATTGACGGAGTGGTCGACGTCGAAATGATCGGCGATTGGGAGGCTGTAGGGGGGCTCGTCGATGTAGACCCCCGACCCCAACGCCACACGGGTGGCGATACCGTGCCCGATGTCAAGGTTGGGCGCCTTGCATTCCTTTGGCAGCGACTCGGTGATGATCACCACCTTATAAAGCCGCTTCGCGCGCTCAAGTATGCCGGCGACCTGCGCATTGGAGAGGTGTTGCAGGATCTGGCGAATGGTTGCCACGTCGCCGGCGGGCGGATCCTCGTCGACCGCATTGACATGCCGGAACGAAACGCCGTCCTTCGCGTGGTGCTCGTTGTGGTGGGCAATAAGGTCAGGGACGATATCGCAGCCGATATAGTTTGGAGGATTTGGAAGTTGCTCGAGTATCGACTTGGAAACGCGGAAGTCGCCGCAGCCAATATCAACAAGCGTGCGGTATTCGGAATGGGCGTTCAGAAAGTCCACCATGAACTCAACGTAGGCGGCAGCAAATGAAGCCTTCGAGCCATTGCCGGACCAAAAACCCGAACCGTCGGGTGCAGCGCCCCACTTGTTTTCCTTGTAGATCTGCTCAAAGGCTCCCTGCACGTCGTATTGACCCGATTCCGCCTGCGCTTTCTGGAACTTCTTGAGGCGACGCCGCTCTTTGCGCCACGCCTGAATGTCGGAGATCAGCTTCAACACCGTGGAATTCCTTCGCGCTTTGGACCCGCTTGTGATCGCGCCCGCCCTGTTGTGGTTCAAAGCACAAGGCTGGGAGGCGGTCAACGCGGCGGTTCGCGTGGCAGTACTGAAGGAGCGCCGCGCCGTCACTGCTCCTGTCACAGCCACCGCCTTGATTGTATCCTTGCAGGAAATCTTGCGAGCCTCAGGACTTGGTCAGCTTATAGATGCCGTTTTCATTGACGTAATCGGCTTGCAGGTCGATCACGAAAGGCAGCAGATGGCCGCGAACGGAAAGCTTGATCCAGGGGGTGCGGGGTTGCGTCGAGGTGGTGGCGCCGCGCGACCCGCCTTCGAAGCGCTTGATGCCATGGACCCGCTTGGGTGCAATTTTGTACTCCCGAAACTGGATCGCGGCAGTGCGGATCCAGATATCGCCCTGCCATTCGCGCATGGCGGTGACGTAGCAGGAGCCAAATACCTGCATCAGTCCGATGAGGCCTGCAAACAGGGGTAGCCAAAGCAGCGACCCGGGGCCTTCCGCACCTGTTGCGACCTGCCTCACCACAAGAATTGCAAGCAGCGCGAAGACGAGGATCATCGCCCAATAGACCAGCCGCACTTTGAGTGATTGCCATTTGTTGACGACGAGCGTGCCGTCTGGATATGCCGCTTGCCCGCTTTCATCGCCAACACCTTCAAGGACCGGCAACTGGAAATGCTGGGCGACCTTGCGAACGGTATTCTTGCCGATGCGCTGTTGTTCGCGAATGACCACCGGAATGGAGCGGGCGGGGTCTGGATGTTTCAGGACGACGCTGCCAACCACGACTTTTTCATCGCCCAGGTCGTGCATGCCAAGATTCAAGTTGGCGACGCCTTCATAAACGGTGAGCGGGTCGCGCCACGAGATCCTGGAAATAGGCGTTGCGACGCTCACGGCAACCTCGTGTTCGGTGATCGTCACGGCGACTGTGCGGAAATTCTCCAGTACGGCGGGTGTGAAGTAGGCAAGGGCTGCTCCGATGTAGGCAAGACACAGGCCGATCGCCGCCCAGTTGGCGGTTTCCTGCCAGGCCGGCTCCGTGCCGATGGTTTCGTGTACGAGCATGTAGATGACGGCGGTGCCAAACAGCAGCCAGAACACGGCCAAAACCGTTGTGACGATACGGTCGGTGAAATCTGATTTGATCACGAACGAGACCGGGGGATCGCCCAGTTGGGCTGCGAACGGGAACTCTGATGGTGGTTTTTCAAATAGACTCAAGAGATCATCTCGGTTGATTGGAATTAGGGGATTTCCCGTGTCACCCCTTTGAAGCGCAGTCGATGCAGGTCGTGATCGCGGCATCGAACTCCAAACGCTTGACGGCAATCGGCTCGTCGCAGATCAGGCAATCGCCATAGCAACCATCCGATATCCGTTGTAGGGCGGCGTCGATGCGGACCAGTTCCTGGGCGCGCTGGCGTTCGGAGGCGAGCGCCATTTGCTGCTGCTGCATGGCATCGATGCGAGACACGCGGCCGACGCTGGTCTGGTCGAGTTCAACTGCGCCACGGGCAGAGGCCGATAGGTCGTGGAGTGCGTTGAGTTCTTCGCGGCGAGCCTCGAGGCGGGATTTGAAGTGAGCTGTGTCGAGGTTGTCGGTCATGGCCTTCCCCACCGGTTCTCACAGTGATTGTTCAAATGCCAGCGTAATCAGCCAGCCCCACCTGCGCAATTCCGCACTGTATCCAGGCTGCCAAGAAAAAGCCCCGGAGGGTCAGCTCCGGGGTGAGGTGGGCTCGAGGGGAAGTGGAGGACGTTGGGGACGTGGGGGCACGTCGTATTGGGTTCCAGACAGCCGGCCTCGACAGCGGGTAGGGGCATGGCCACGTCGCGGCCGACTGTCCGGGAAACTTGGTGTAATGCCGATCAGTAGCAGGTCTGCTCAAGTTCCCACTTGACGATCTTGCAGACTTCGCGCTTGCCGTTCCATTTGCACTTGCGGATAGGGAAGCGCTTGTAGGTGCAGTAGTAGTTGCGGTCGGCGTGACCTTCGTAACCGTGCATCGGCTTATTGAAGGTGTAGGATTTCTGGTAGATTTCCTTGCTGCCGCGGGCTTCGGCCTGGGTGCCGCCGAAGGCGACGATGGCGACTGCTGCTGCGGCGCCGGCGAAAATTGCGGTATGGATCATGTTGGCTCTCATTGTGGATCTCCCTTGCGAAAATGTGAAAGGGCTGCCTGATTGCTAGCGCCCGTCCGTGTTTCGATGAGATGAACCTAGTCTCGAACCGCCAGCGGGTCTGTTCCAGGTGGAACACCGGCGAAAAATCTTGACACTATCGAAGGTAATTTAAGGTATCCGGATCGTTGGGGACTGTTCTGACGGGCTGTTGAGGACGGGGGAAAGCTAAAAGAATGAGGGGCTGCGTGCTGATCTGTTGCAGGGCTGGAGCGATCGCCATCACAGTGGCGGCAGCGGGCCTCATTGCGGCGCCGGCATGCCTGGCGGCATCAAAAAGGATAGCTGACAGCGTCGCCGAGCCGAAGCCCGTCAGCAAACCCGCCCGAAAGCCGGCGACCGGCAAGTCAAGCCGCAAAGCAGCCGTGAAATTGGGCCGGCAAATCGCGCATCTGGTGCCAAACAACCAGGACTTTGAAGTTTACCTCGATCGGCTGATGATGGCTGAATCGAGTGGGCGTGATTTTTTGAAGAACCCGCGATCAACCGCGCTTGGGCCGTTCCAATTCATCAAGGGCACGTTTCTTTATGTCGTGCGGCGGCATTTCAAGGCGGAGATTGAAGGAAAAAGCGAAGCCCAGATCCTGGCCATGCGCACCAACCGGTCGTTCGCGCGCCGTGTCATCGCGCAATACACGCATGAACTGGCCCGGCATCTGGCCCGCAACAACATCCCGACGACTTATGGCAACCTGCGTTTGGCCTATCTGCTCGGCCCTTCGGGATCGACGCGGGTATTGACCGCCAACCCGGCGACGCCGATCAGGTTCCTGATATCGAAAGCGGCTGTCACGGCCAATCCGTTCCTGAGGGCGATGACAGCGAAAGATTTGATCGCCAGGGCCGAGCGGGACATTTCAATGGACCGCAGCAAACAACTGGCGGTCGATCGCTCGAAGTTGCCAAAAGGGGCTGCCGGCCCGCGCATCAAGGTGCGGTGCAATCTCTCGCGGCCGAGCTGCCGGCGTTGGCTGGCACTCAAAAAGCGCAGGCTCAACGTCAAGACAAGACGCGCTTCGAAGCGTTGATAGTCGGGCTAATGCATGTCGACCGGGCGAAGACCTTTTTATTCTCAGAGAAGGCCGAACCAACGCGGTGTCTGGGCCTTGTATGCTTGATACTCGGCACCGAACTCTTCGCCCAATACGCGTTCCTCGGGCTTGATCACAAACACCGTCATTGCTGCGATGTAGGTCAGCGAAGCGACGAAGGCTGCGACCGGCGAATAGTATCCCAGCGATAACAGCGGCAACAGGAACGCCACGTAGATCGGGTTGCACGAATAGCGAAATACACCGTCGGTGACCAGTTGCGCAGGGTGGCCAAACGAACTTGCGGCGAGCGAAAGGCGCATATGGCGCTGAATCAGCAAGGTTGCGATGAAGAATGCGGCGACGGATGTCAGCAATACAGCCACACCCAGCCCGCCGCCGCGCATGTCCTGGGCGGCTGAGGGAGAGGCGGCCAGAACGAAACCAACCGAATAGCATGCCCAGCTAATCCAACTGCTGGAATCAACGCCGGCTGGCGCCCGGTTGTTCAATTTCGAGCCGTCGTGTGCGGTTGCAAATGCCGTCTGCATGTCTTCTGCCTCGTCTTGTCTTGATCTGGGACAGTCTCGTTTGGATTGAGATTGCGTGCTGATTTTCCCTTGCCGTCGCATCTGTCCTTCGTCTCGTTTCGGGATGGCTGAACCCGCTTCGCCCCGATTGACACGGTGTTTTGCAAAGTTAATGCCACGTCGTTTGGGATGCGAAGCGCCCGCCTGGAACCCGAAAGTTGTGGGTTTCGGGCCGTAACTGGTGAGTCCCACAAGCGACAGGGGAGGGATTTACTGGGTGTGGCAGACCGGCAGCACTTGAACTTGGTTAATAGTGCAGCGCATGATCCCGCTCAGTCTGCCAATGCGCGTTTTATCAAGGCGCAACACGCGGTTGGTTGTATATTGCCATGCGGGCCGCATTCCGGCCTGCGACACACTCGAGCTCATGGAGGCGCATCTTGTCGATCCGCTCAATCATGCTGGCCGCCGCCGCCAGCTTCGTTATTACCGCTCCCGCACTTGCCCAGGACTGCCAGGGCAACGCCGATGCGCTGGGGGTTTCACGCACTGTCGAGATCGATACCACCGGTGGACCGGGTTTCGGCCTTGCCCAATACAAGCTTTACGATTTCCTGCAGCCTGGCGAAGTCGTGTTGACCTTCGATGACGGGCCTTGGCCGAAGAATACGGCTGCCGTGCTGGCCGCCCTTAAGGAGCATTGCGCCAAGGCGACGTTCTTCATTATCGGCAAACATGCGCTGTACCACCCCAACATCCTCAAGAAGGTCGCCGCCGATGGGCACACGATCGGTACGCACACGTTTTCTCACGCCAATCTGGCTAAGAAGAAGATGAAAGGCGAGAAGGGACGTGCGGAAGTTGAAAAAGGCGTCAGTGCCGTGAAATTCGCACTTGGTTCTGCTCCCGCACCGTTCTTCCGCTTTCCCTTCCTGCAAGACCCCGATGACGTCGTTGGCTATCTGGGAAGCCGCAATCATGCGGTTTTCTCGATGGATGTGGATTCCTTCGACTTCAAACACCGTAATCCCGACAAACTTGTAAAGTCGGTTATGTCGAAGCTGAAGAAGAAGGGCAAAGGGATCCTCCTGATGCATGACTTCCAGAAGGCGACGGCGAAAGCCATGCCCAAGCTGCTCAAGCAGCTTAAAGCTGGTGGATTCAAGATCGTGCACCTGACTGCAAAAAGCCCGGCTCTGTCGATTGCGAAATACGATAAGGTGATCAAGGAAGAGTTCGCCGGTCCGATGGCGAACGCCAGGCCGCTGTCGAGCGTTGTCAAGACGATTACCGGCAAGTAAGCCCAAGAGCCGAGGGAGCTAGATGTGTATTTCCAGAAGGTTGTTCGCTTTCTCCATTGGAGATTGTCCATTCGGTCAGGACCGGGAACGCTGATGTTGCGCAACGTCAGTGATTCTCCGGAGGACCGAATGAACGTTCACAAGAATGCACCGCTTA
>JAHZKP010000051.1 GCA_022600345.1 Alphaproteobacteria bacterium
CATCGAATGAGCGCAAGGCAGACCTGCCTGGGTGGCTACACCGCTACAACTGGCATCGCCCACACGCTAGCCTTGACAAGAAACCACCGATCAGCCGTCTCGGCCTGACCGAGAACAACCTATTGAAGCTTCACAGCTAGCAGGAGCTAACACCGATAGGCATGGGGCACGGTCGTGACGGAGGTCGAATGGCAGCCTACCGGCAGTAGTTGCTTCGCTTTCTGGGCGCCATGTCGAAGTGAAAGTGGTCGCGGTGCGCTTCATTGGCTTCCGGTCCAAGGACCGTCCCGAAATAGCGGCACGCTTCCTTGTGAACGCGCTTTAAAAACAACGCTTCTTTCGTCCGTGATACCTTTTTTGCTATTGCCACCCGTTTCGTCGGTCGCTTTTTAGCAGGCCGCCTTGTCGGCACCGGCAAAACTTTGCTTTTTCGCTCCGAGGTTCGCGCCGGCGCGCGCGACGACGTCTTCACCGCCACCGATCGCTTGATGGGAATGGGCGGGATACTAACCTTGCCCCTTCTCTTTCTCGTGCTCCTGAGCTTCGCTTTGCGGACGAGGCGCGGTGCGGTTTCCTTCCCTGTTACAGCAACAAGCGGCCGCTCCTGTTTGCCTTGTGCGACCGCCACATCCCGCGCGGTCGGTCCCCAATCATTCAAAACACTGACTATTCTGCCGTTTTTCAGCTTGAACGTGCCAACATCCAGCGCATTGGCAAGTGCGTGCTCGCTTAACCGACCCGTTTTTGAGCCGTTTCGGTTGCGACACGAATAGCTTGAAATGCCGCGAAAACTTGCCACCGGCGAGCCAAGCAGCTCAATCGCCGCCGGCTGCAGACTTTCTTCGACAAACCGGTAGAGCGAAGCTGCCATCTTGCAGCGCAGCGTGGCTGGCGGCGACAGGCTGAGGGCATGACGCGATCCCAACTTGGCCACCTGGATCGCAGCGGGCGCCCCACACGGCCCCTTGCGAAACGGCTTGGCGATTTCCACTTTCGCCTGGATCGCCGCCAACTTCGTAACGCACGCTTCGAGCCCGCCGGTGATATCGCCCGGTGACCACACGTCGACCGGTGGCGGTGGCGCTTTCTGCGGTGTCGCCTTTGCGTCGGGATCGCCATTGCGCTGGGGCGTTCGCGCCGGCCCCTTGCCTAGGGCAGTCGGCCGGCGGTGCCAGGGCGCCAGCGTGGGAAGCGGCACGTTGCCACTGCGGACTTCGCTGGGGGCGGCATTGGTTCCCCACTGGCTGCCGCCGACAGCCAGCAGCATGATCGTCGCCGTTGCTATACCCAGGGATTTGAGGCCTCGCCTTGAGAAAACCTTCGCCACACCCTGCCCCATTTGCCCCCACATTACGGCCAACCGATGCGACCGCTCTTTCAAATGCTTCGACGCGCCGCCTTCGCAATGCTATTCGAAACCGTCGAAATAATGGAATTGGGAAAAGATTCCAACATTGAAAAATGCGGGAGGCGACATGACCGGCAGGCCCACTTTGTGGATTACGCGCAAGCTTTCAACTGCAACCGAAGCCCGCGCTGCCCGCGATTACGATGTCCGGCTGAACCCGGAAGATCGCCTATTCAGCGCCGATGAAATTGTCGCCATGAGCTACGAGGTCGACGCCATCCTTCCCTGCCATTCCGAAGTTTTCGATGCCAGCGTCGTCGCAAGGATGTCAGAGCGGGTAAAAATCGTCGCCAACCACTCCGTCGGCGTCGATCATTGCGATCTGGAAGCCCTGAAAGCCAAGGGCGTCGTCGTCACCAATACGCCCGATGTCCTCTCTGACGCGACCGCCGAAATAGCTCTGCTGTTGATGTTGGCGGCCGCCCGCAGGGCCGGCGAAGGTGACCGGCTGGTGCGGGCCGGTGAATGGATTTCCTGGAGCCCAGCCTTCATGGTCGGCACGCAAATGACCGGCAAGCGGCTTGGCGTCGTCGGCATGGGCCGCGTGGGAAGGGCATTTGCAAAGCTCGTCCAAGGGTTCGGTATGCAGATCCACTACTACAATCGCAACCCGCTTCCTCCGGCTGAGGAAAACGGCGCGATTTATCACGAGACAATCGAGGCTCTACTTCCTCAGGCGCAGTTCTTGTCGTTGCACTGCCCCGCAACACCTCAGACCATCGACCTGATGAACGAGGCGCGTTTGAACATGCTTCCCGAAGGCGCGATCCTGGTGAACACCGCACGCGGCGCGCTCATCGATGAGGCCGCACTCGTTGCTGCGCTGAAGTCGGGCAGGCTGGCCGCCGCCGGCCTTGACGTCTTCAAAACGGAACCGGGCGGCAACCAGGAGCTTTCCAAACTCGACAACGTCTTCATGCTGCCCCACATCGGCAGCGCCACCAAAGAGACGCGCGATGCCATGGGCTTTCGCGCCCTCGATAACCTGGATGCCTTCTTTGCCGGCAACGAGCCGGTCGACCGGCTGGTCTAGGAGAATTCAGATTTAGGTCGAACCGCCCATTCCTCCGTCCCGACCGCCCGTAGCGGCATAATTGGGGTGGTCGGGACGGGGAGTGGGCTGGCAAGGTGATTCCGGCTAGGCCGGAAATGCAATAGCCCAGCCCCGCTCTATTTCGGGGCGGGGAGCTTTACGGTGTTCTTCACGCCTTTCGCACCCATGAACACGGCAACCAGCCTGGCCGGCACCGAGCCGGTGCTGGTGCCATCGTGTGGCGTGCGAATGGCTTCCACCAGACTGTCGCCTTTCTTATAGACGCGCTTGCCGTGCTCGCCGTAGTCGACGGTAATCTCACCTTCAAGAAGGTATCCAAACAATGGCACCTCATGCAGATGCCAGCCCGTCGTCTGCCCCGGTTGCATAGTGATCAACGCCGCTGTGACCTTGGCCGGTTTCTCCGTCGGATAGCTGATCGGCTGGCCCAGGATGGTCTTCGACGTGGACTGCAGGATTTCAACCTTGGGTGCGGACTCTCGCGCAGTCGAAAGTCCAGCCCAGAAGCTCAAACCGCTTAAGGCCGCCGCCCCGATCACAAGTGCAATTCGTTTAGTTCTCATATCAGTCCCCAGGCGCTTCAAATTAACCTTCCCTCGGGTCTACCAAGCGATGATTAACAATTCTCATCTTCCTGTCCCGGCCGGAACAGCGGCGAAGGTCGGCTGTCGGCATATTGGTTTCAACAGACGGCGAGAGACAAACCGCCAGCCAGCACCAAGACACCAGGGAGAAGACAAATGACCAGCATCAACACCAAGGCAATCGCAACCGCCCTGACCTTCGCAGTTCTGGCTGTTTCTTCCACTCAGGCTTCCGCCGTTTCCTCCTCCGTAAAGTATGCCTGCATGGGCGACTACCTCTCGTATTGCTCCTCGCACGCACCAGGCTCTTCCGGCGTCAAGCGCTGCATGCGCCGCAACGGCTCCAAGCTGTCGCGCACCTGCGTCAAGGCCCTGGTCAAGGCCGGTTACGTTTCGAAAAAAGAAGTTCGCCGCCGCGCTGCCAGCCTGGGCCGGTAATTAAGACCAGCTACCGCGTCAGCATGGCGTACGCGATGGCTGAAAGCGCCAGCGCCCCCACCCATAGTGCCAGCCTGCCCCACCGCCCCGCTTTGGCCTGCTCGTTGGCCAATTCGCGGATCACTGCCGGATCGATCCGGGCACCGCCTCTGGCCATCTGGTCGATAGAATTCAGCGTCCCATGCGCTTTGGACAAAAGCCGCGGCACATCCGCGATCACCCGGCCGACTTCTCCAGCTCCCTCTCCCGCATGGCGCAACTGCCCCGAAAGGCCGAGGTTTTGCTCCACCCATTCCTTGGCAACCGGCTCGGCTGCCGTCCACATATTGAGGTTGGGGTCGAGTGAGCGCGCAACCCCTTCGGCGATCACCATGCTCTTTTGCAACAAGATCAACTCGGTGCGCGTTTCCATGTCGAATAATTCGGTGTAGGCGAATAGCTGCCCCAGCAGGTCGGCCATCGATATCTCACCGGCCGTGCGCCCATGGATCGGCTCGCCGATGGCACGCATCGCCTGCGCGAACGTCTCGACCGTGTGGTGTTCTGGCACGTAGCCCGCTTCGAAATGGATCGCCGCAGCCCGCCGGAAATCCCGGGTAATCAGGCCGTGCAGAATCTCGGCCAGGAACTTGCGCTCGATGTGCGCCAACCGCCCCATGATCCCGAAGTCGACGGCAACCACGGTGCCATCGGCTTCCACGAATAAATTGCCCTGGTGCATGTCAGCGTGAAAGAAGCCATCCCGCATGGCGTGACGCAAGAAGCTGCGTAACACCACCAGTCCGAGAGCCTCCAGGTCGTGGCCGGCAGCCTTCAGGGCTTGCGTATCCGAAATCGGAATGGCGTCGATCCACTCAAGGGTCAGGACGCGTTTGGAAGTCCGCTTCCAGTCGACTTGCGGAACCCGGAAACCCTCATCGCCCGCGATATTGTCGGCCATTTCGGAAATGGCGGCCGCCTCCAATCGCAGGTCCATCTCCAGGTCGGTGGTGCGCTTCAGGTTGTCGACCACGGCCATCGGCTTCAGTCGGCGCGAAGGCGGATGGAACCGCTCGACCTGTTGGGCAGCAAAATAGTAGCTGTCCAGATCCGCCTTGAAGCGGCGTTCCACGCCCGGCCGCAGGATCTTCACCGCAACCGGTTTCCTCTCGCCGGTGTCGCGGTCCTGAACCTCGGCCTTGTGGACTTGCGCGATGGATGCCGCGGCGACAGGCGGCCCGAACGTGGCGAAGTTGTCTTCCAGCGTTCCAGGTAGCGCCTCCTCGATTTCGCGCCGCGCCTCCGACATTTGAAACGGCGCCATCTTGTCTTGCAGGAACGACAAATCGTTCGCCAGTTCCGGCCCGATCACATCGGCGCGCGTTGCCAGAAATTGGCCCAGCTTGATGTAGGAGGGTCCAAGGGAGGCCAGCGCGTCGGAAATGCGCCTCTCTCTGGGCTTTCCAATCCGCAACGGCCAGGTCACGAGAGTGATCGGATATGCCAAGACCCTCGCCAGATGCAGGGCAAAGGGAACCTTGATCCCTTTGGGGACGAACTGCACGCCATGCCGTGCGAGCACGACACCCGCCCGCATCAGCCGCAGGCTATTGAGGACGGCACCGGCCATTTGGGGGATCAAACTCCGTGTTGAAAGGGAATGGCGAAACAAGAAGGTGGGACTACGCAAATGACCGCTCAGCGCGGTGCAGTCAACCCTGCGCTGCGAACAGGCCTACCAACGTTGGGCCCCGTGACGTACTCAACTTAACGCGAGCGCGCATTGCGTGTGCCCCCGGTCTCTGGCAGCGTCTTGCTGCCAGTAGACCAACCAGGAGCCCTTAACGTGGCCAAAACCGTCGAGAATTTCGCGCGCGACGTAGCCCCCGCCGATACTGCCGGACGCCTGGACGCGCCCGCCTTTCACCGCAACTGCGAGGCCATTCTCGACGTCTTCTCTCGGCATCTTGGTGCATCAAGTGGCGCTGTCTTGGAAATCGGCAGCGGCACGGGCCAGCATTGCGCAGCCCTTGCCGACGCTCTGCCAAACCTGACGTTCTGGCCGACCGATCCGGTTGCCGAACACGTTTCCAGCATCGATGCGTGGGCGGCTGAAACCCGCAGCGGTAATATGCAACCAGCCACGCAGCTCGATTGCCTTGAGGCGCCCTGGCAACTCGGCGGTGAAAGCATTGCAGACCGTAGCCTCAAAGGCCTTATCTCGATCAACGTTATTCATATCGCTCCATGGGAAGTGGCCGAGGCAATTATTGCTGGAGCAGGGCGGCATTTGCAGCCGGCCGGCCTGCTGATGCTTTACGGCCCTTACAAGAAGAACGGCCGGCATACGTCCGAAAGCAACGCTCAATTCGACCTTGCCCTGCGCACCCGCAACCCGGCATTCGGCGTCCGTGACCTTGAGGACATAACCGAATGCGCCGGCCGTGCAGGCTTGAAGATCATCGACGAAGTCGCGATGCCCGCCAACAACCTGACGCTGGTCTTTGCGCGCTCCTGAGCGAGATTAGTTGTTTCCAGATCCGCCTACACCGCTTAAGGCATCGCGAACTTCTGAAGAAGTTGAGGACTGCGTGCGCCCCATCAAATATTTTGCTTCCCCGGAAAATGCGCTCAGCATTTGTCCGGGGTCCTGCCGAGGGCAGTTATGCCAATCAACAGCGGTGCTGGGTCAAGATCCCTCTCTCAGTGCAACTCTTGCGGCAGTGTGAGTTGCAATCAAACGCCCGATTGGGTCAAGTTTGATCGAGAACAAGGACGCCGGTCCTTTCAGCCATCTGAATGAGCCTCAAAGCCAAAAAAGGTCGGCTGCTCAGCACTCCGGGATGGAAACGAGGATACGCGAAGATGGCGCAAAAGCATCAATGGCCAGAGGTCCGCACGGTTAAGGTCGAAGATCTCGCCGAGATCATCGGCGAAGGTCTCAACGATTTTCGCCAGGCCCCTCAGTATGGCCTGTTTTTCGCGGGCCTGTACGTGGCAGCCGGTTGGCTGCTGATAGCCCTGTTGTTTTACTACGGCCTTCCATATCTGGCCTACCCATTGGCCATGGGTTTCGCCTTGATCGCCCCGTTCGCAGGTGTCGCGTTTTATGCGGTGAGCGAGCACCTGGAAAAGGACAAGCCCCTGACCTGGGGCAGCTTGTTTGCATCCATCAGGAAATCCTTTGAGCGCGATGTCAGGTGGATGGCACTTGTAACCGGTTTCGCGCTCGTCATCTGGATGGATATCGCAGCCTTCCTTTTCTTCGGCCTGATGGGTTTCAATGGCATCGGTCCTGATTTCCTCGACAAGCTGTTTGGCACGGCCACCGGCCTGACCTTCGTTTTGCTCGGCAACGTCTCTGGTGCATTGATCGCCCTGTCGATCTTCTCGATTTCCGTGATCTCGTTTCCCATGCTGTATGATCGTGATGTCGACTTCGTCACGGCGATGGTGACAAGCGTCCGTCTCGTCGCAAAGAATCCGGTCCCGATGATCATCTGGTGCATCATCATCGGCGTTTTGACGGTACTTTCGATCCTATCGGCATTCATCGGCCTATTGGTGGTTCTCCCCGTGATCGGTCACGCGACCTGGCACCTTTACCGCCGCGCCGTCGCACCCGCCGCCGCAACCCAGAGCGATGAAGGCATGGTGGCAGCCCAGTAGAACAAACGAAAAATGGTCAGCAAGGCCGATGCTGTTCAGGCGGCACTGAACGACCGGCGTTCAGCGGCTTGTGCTCACCCCAATGATTAAGTGGGCGCTTTCCTGGGCCAGCCATCATGCTTCCCATGACACGGTCGAGTCGGTTACGATTCGCGTTTCATGAAACCTGCGGAGGCTCGTCATGGCTGACAAGACCACACTCGTACTGCCTGGTAAAAGGCTCTCGGTCCCCAAGGTGCTGAAACGCCTGCTGCAAATCACGCTTGCCGTCGGGCTGACCTCGCTGGTGGCGCTGGCCGTCATTGCCGGCAACATGATGCTGACCGACAAGAAGGCCAAGATCTTCAAGGGTATCGACCAGTGGCTCGCATTCATCAACCGCCCCGATATCATGGCAACGATGGTGCTGACGGCCTTCGTCACGGTTATGCTTGTTTACTGGCAGCGCGACCAGGAACGCGGGCGGTAGGCTAAGCTGTCCCGACACTCAAAGTAGGGACCCCGCCATGCCACTTCTGAACGACGCGAAACGCTACGGCGCGCTCACCAAGTTCTTCCACTGGGCGATCGTCGGCCTGTTCGCATTTCAATATGCAGCCGGCTACACGATGGTGTCGCTTGAGGCCAAGCAGACCGCACTGGGATTTTCGCAAGCCAACTACTACAACTGGCATAAATCCATCGGGCTGGTTGCGCTGTGCTTTGCGATATTCCGCTTGCTCAATCGCAAATTCAATAGTTTGCCCAATTGGGCGCCCGGTCTCACAAAGACCGAAAAGCGCATGATGCATCACTATGAAAACGTACTTTATCTGGCGATGTTCGTGATGCCGATCACAGGCTACATCTACGTTATGGCAGGCGGCTACGGCGTGCACTTTTTCGAAGTCGTCCATCTGCCCAATCCGATCGGCAAATGGGAACTGCTGGCCTTCATATCCAAATGGACCCACATCGGCTGCAGCATCGCGATCCTGGCAGCATTGGCGGCGCATATGTTCGTTGTAATGCGCCACCAGTTCGTCGTCCGCGACGGAATACTCTGGCGAATGCTACCAGGCACCACCCAGGCCGAAGGTTCAGCCGGCCCCACCGCGGCCAAACTAGAGCAACATGAGTGACCGGTTATGCTCGACCACCCACTCCTGATCGTCCTCCTTGTTTTCGCAGGTTTCGCGATCGTCTTCCCGCTATTTTGGATGGCGATTGTTTTTCTCCTGTCACGCATCGGCGGTTGGTCCAGCCTAGCCAGCCGCTTCTCAGTCGACCGCGACCGCAAAGTATCCGGCGACAGGTTTGGCTTGACGAGTGTCCAGTTCGGACTGTTTGGGAGCTATTCGAATTGCATTGATGTCGTCATCTCCCGCAATGGCCTTTACTTGCGGCCGATGGTGTTATTTCGCTTCGGTCACGAACCGCTCCTGATCCCCTGGACTGAGATCGAAGACGTCCGCTCGATCAATCGCTGGCTCTTCACCGCCAACAAGGTGACCATCAAACCAGCCCAACCAGGCGGCTGGTCGCAAACCCTGACATTCTACGGTGAGAGGTTTGGAAAAAGCCTGCTCAAGAATCATTCGCGGGCCTCATAAGTGACTGTGCACGCTGAGGAATTGGATCAGCCTTCAGCTCCCGTTCATCTTCGTTAACGCACCCTTGCGACAGGGGAGGCCAGTGGTTTCTTCTGGAGGAAGACGAATGAAGATTTTGAAACTTTCCCTCGCGCTGGGCTTGCTGGGCATGTTGGCAATGCCGGCAAACGCTGGATACCAAGACCGCCGATATGACATCTATGACGATAACTCGACCTACGTCGATGACATCAAGCAGCGCATTCACCGTCAGAAAAAGCGCATTCTCTACGGTTACCGTGAGGGACGCTTTGGCGATTACGACAGACGCGAACTTCGCTCCCACCTGCGCCGCATCAAGGAAGAACTGAAATACGTCTGCGAAGACGACCGTGTGACGCGTCGCGAACGGCGCTATCTGCACCGGATGCTCGACCGCAACAGCAAGCGCATCGCGAACATCAAATACAACTCCGAATATCGCGGCCGCAGTTACACCAATTACACAAACCGGCACCCTCAGGGCTATCAAAGCTACAAGGATTACGACTGGGGCGACTATCGCGCCGACACCCGCCGGCGCTATTGATCGTGCCCGTCATGTTTGCAGCCGTGCCATTTCCTCGGCCAGAAAATCAAAGACCAGCCGCACCCGCCGGCTGGTCTTCACTTCGCGGTGCGCAACCAGCCAGACCGGGAATTTGAACGGCTCAATCCATGGCACGGCGCGACAGACTGAGGGTTCCGCCTCACCGATGTGGGAAGCCATCACGCCAATGCCGACCCCCTGCTTGACGAGTTCCCAGTTGACCAGATGGTTGCTGGTGAGGACTGGAAAGCTGGCCGGCGAAAGGCCCAGGCCCTTTCGATTCAAGCCGGCAAGGAACTGATCGTTGTCCTCGAACCCGACAAACTGCGCACGAGACAGGTCTGCGGGGCATTCAAGTTTTCCAACCCGCGCCAGATAGTCCTTGGAGGCGAATAAATCTGCGAAGTCGCTACGCAGTTTTTTGCCCACCAGGTCTTGCCCCACCGGCTGCGCATTCCTGATAGCGATGTCGGCTTCCCGCCTGCGTAAATCGCTGACCTCGTTTGAAGCAACGATCTCCACGACAATCCCCGGCTGAAGCTGTCGTAATCTCGCGACCAGGGGCGGCAGTACGAAGGCCGAATATGCTTCGCTGGCAGTGATGCGGATTGTGCCCTCGATCGATTGTGCCTGGCCCGATGCCGTAAGTGAAACATGCGTCGCGGCATTCGCCATCGCCCGGACGTGTTCGACAAGTTCCAAGCCGTTCGCAGTAAGCTCCAGGTTGCGCCCGACGCGTTCAAACAAGACGACGTCAAGTTCCTCTTCCAACGCGCTGACCTGACGGCCAAGCGTCGGCTGCGACATGCTCAAAGCACGCGCGGCAGCCGAGAAAGATCCCTCTTCCGCAGTGACCAGGAACGCCCGAGCCCTGTTCCAATCGAAGTTCAGTGATGACCAATCCATGCATTTATGCATATCGGCCAGTCGGATTCTGTCAATTCACATTCATTATTCGCAGAGGTATGACAGCCGTGATAAACGCACAACAGGAGTGTCCAGTCATGGCTTTAGTGGATCAACAAACATCCCGTCCGGCACCTGCTGGTTTCCAGACGCCCCGAGCCAATCCGGCCGCTCGTTTCTGGGATCGGATGGCCAAGCGTTATGCCCGTACGCCCATCGCCGACGAAGCCTCCTATCAGCGAAAGTTGCAGATGTCGCGCGAATACCTCCGCCCGGAGTCCGAGGTATTGGAATTCGGCTGCGGCACCGGCTCGACGGCGCTTCTTCACGCCCCCTACGTCGCCCACATCCTGGCCACCGACATCTCGGCAAAGATGATCGAAATCGCGCAAGGCAAGGCGGATAAGCGCGGCATCGAAAACGTCACGTTCCTGCAATCCGATATTGAAGCACTTGAAGCCTCCAGCCCCGCATACGATGCCATTTTCGGGCTCAGCATCCTGCATCTGCTGGAGGATAAGGAAGCGACCATGGGCCAGGTTCACCGGCTCTTGAAACCAGGCGGTGTGTTTATCTCTTCCACCGTCTGTCTGGCCGAAACCATGGCCTTCTTCAAATACATTGGGCCCATCGGTAAATTCTTCGGGCTGTTGCCCCACGTCACGGTGTTTGGAAAACAAGACTTGTTCGAAGCACTGACGAACGCGGGGTTTGAAATCGAACGGCAATGGCAACCGGGCAAAGGCAAGGCCGTCTTCGTCGTCGCGAGAAAGCCCGCTTCCAACTAGCCCTGAACCGCACTAGTCGCTCCGGTCAGCATCCTCATCCGCGGTTCGTGGCGGGCTTTGTATAAGTACCGCGCCCACATGACGAAAAACGGGGTCAAAAAACCTGCGTCGATTTCAATCCTGTCAGTGAGGCGGCTGCCGCCGGGTATCGACGTGACAGTCAGCGTGTGCTGCCAGCTTTTTACACCCGCCCCTTTTTCGTTCGACCTGAGGATCATGGCCTCATCGTCGCATTCAATGACTTCGATCGCGTAAGGCTGGCTGGGAAGCCTGCCGAACAAGGAGACCTGGATGTTCAATTTCTGACCGGTTTCCGTTCGCCCTTCAGGCAGTCCGTCAAACGAGACAATGCCCTTCATGACTTCTTGCAGAGCCCCGTAGTCGGTCGCAATCGCCCACAACTCCCGGGGTTCAACCGGGTAGTCATGCTCCAGTGCAACTGTGCCCAACCGCGTCTCCCCTCGTCGCGCCACAGCACGATCAACATCGCAAGCTGTAACCCTGGGGAACCTCTGATCAAGTCATGAGCTGTTCAGAGGTTCCTTCGCTCCCTTAAAACGGATTGTTTTCCGACGCGCCGCGTGTCGCGAAGAACTCCTTGGTGATCTTGAACACGACCGGGCTGAGGAGCAGCAACGCGATCAGGTTGGGGATCGCCATCAGCGCATTCAGCGTATCGGCCAGCAGCCAGACGAAGCCCAGCTTCAGCGTCGCCCCGACGAACGCTGCAATCGACCACACGATGCGGAACGGCATGATGATCTTGGTGCCGAACAGATATTCCAGCGACCGCTCGCAATAGTAGCTCCAACCCAGAACGGTAGTGAACGCAAAGATCGACAAAGCGATTGCAACCAGATAGCCGCCATACCCCGGCATCGCGCTTTCAAACGCCTTCGACGTCAGTTCCGCGCCCGTCGCCCCGCTGGTCCATACACCAGTCGAGATGATGGCAAGGCCGGTGATCGTACAAACGATGAGGGTGTCGATGAATGTCCCCAGCATCGCGACCATGCCCTGACTGACGGGCCCCTTCGTCTGCGCTGCCGCGTGCGCAATCGGCGCTGAACCAAGCCCGGCCTCGTTGGAAAAGATACCGCGCGCCACCCCGAAACGGATTGCAGCCCAGACAGCCGCACCCGCAAACCCGCCCGTCGCCGCGACCGGCGTGAAGGCGTGCGTGAAAATCAGCCCAAAAGCAGCGGGGATCTCAGAAGCGTTGAGAATAAGCACGACGAGGCCAGCGAGGATGTAGGCGACCGCCATGAACGGCACCAGTTTCTCAGCCACCGCCGCGATACGCTCGATACCACCCAGGATGACCGCGGCCACCATGATCGCAACCGTCAATCCCGTGATCCACTCGGGGATGCCGAAGCTCGACTGCATCGCCTGCGCGATCGAATTGGTCTGCACCATGTTGCCGATGCCGAAACCCGCGATGCCAGCAAACAGCGCGAACAAGACTGCCAGCCAGCCCCAGCCCTTGCCCAGGCCGTTCTTGATGTAATACATCGGCCCGCCGACGTGCTTGCCGCGCTCATCGACCTCGCGGTATTTTACAGCACACACAGCCTCGGCGTATTTCGTCGCCATGCCGACAAGGGCCGTCATCCACATCCAGAACAACGCGCCCGGCCCGCCCAGGAAGATGGCTGTTGCCACGCCCGCGATATTGCCCGTGCCAATCGTTGCCGAAAGCGAGGTCATTAGGGCTGAGAATGGCGAGATCTCGCCATCGCCCCGGCCGCTGCGGCCCGCCCACAGGAGCCGGAAGCCGAATGGAATGCGCAGGACGGATTTAAGCTCCAACCCGATGGTCAGATAGATGCCGACCCCTAGGATCAACACCAGCATCGGAACGCCCCAGACGATCCCGTTCAGCCAGCTAACCGCATTTGTGACCTGTTCCATTCCGCCCCTCCCTGACCGTCACAGGCCCTTCGCCATCCCGACGGTGAAATCCATTGTGCCATACCCATGGCCCGGCAATGCCAGAGCATTTGACTGGAACCCCCAACAAACGTCAACTTTGGTTGGAGGGAAGGGGGGAGGCGCGGAGGGCAGGGTCGGCGCGTATCCGCCCGTCATGCCGAGACAGCCAACACACACTCAACTGTCATCCCGGTGGATCTTGACGAACGTGCGCCATCTCTCGCGCCAAGATCACCTCCCGTGTCATCCTAGGCCTCCGTGCCTAGGACCCATCGTTCAGCCGGTTCCAAAGTGTGCGGTAAAACAATGAAGTGATCGGTCAATGGCTCGAATGGCACGACCGTTTGTCGATTGCTGGTGACCAGGAACACATTGATTTTCATGTAAGTTTAGGGGAACCGTCGTGTCTCCCATCATCCGTCATCCCGCCGGAGGGCGGGATCCAGGACACGCCTCGAGGAAGCCTCCAACAGTCCTTCTCGATGCCGTGCCATCCAGCTTTATTAGGAACGGCCCAATTCAAAAAAACGTTGCGGTAACAGCGGCTTGCACAGATCCCCGCCTTCGCGGGGATGACGTTGTTGGGTGTGGATGTGCTGGTCGAACCATGGCTCGCTTAGTTTAACCGGACAGCCGGGGCACCGTGTCGAATGTGCGCCATCTCTCGCGCCAAGATCACCTCCCGTGTCATCCTAGGCCTCCGTGCTTAGGACCCATCGTTCAGCAGGTTCCAAAGCACCCGCCAGGAGCGAGGCCGTGCAACGCATGCTAGCTCTTGCGCCTGCCGCACCTTGGGTCCCGTGGACAAGCCACGGGATGACAGGTGGGGGAACTACGCTCAAAAGCAGCTTCGAAACGAGGGCGACGAGAAAACTACCAAAAAAGGGGTTACCAGAGAAAGAAAGTGCAGCAGATTCATCTTCCAAGTTCGCTTCACACGAACAAGCCCGCACATCACAAGAAAAGTGCTCCAGCTGGTCAGGTCATGCTCTCGCTTGACCCAAGCCGCAAACAGAAAGAAAGCCAGAAGCGCAGAAATGAAGAACGGCGCAGATGCGTCGTTAAAACAATTCGCCCGTTCCATTTCTTCGGCCGTCAGTTTTGGAAATTGCACGCCTGTACATCCATGAATCCAGTCGGTTCACACTTGCGATGCAGCCAACAAAGGTGCCGCCGCAAATCTACCGGGCTCTTCTTTCTAGACTAAGCTCAATCTCTCGGGCCACGGATCGATCAGGGTAGTCCTCAAGAGAGAATTTCGTGATCTGAAGAGCAGATAGCATGCTTCGCACATTGGAGAGCGGTGCATCGTCGGTTGCTGGTTCCGCCTCAATCCGTACATTAAACCTTGCGCAGCCGTCAGATGCGGCAATCTCAATTACATCATGGCTCACTTCCCCATTTCGGATTGCCTCTATTGCGAGGCTCCAGCCGCGGAAGTCTCCAATCGAAAACTCATCTGGTTGTGACCGAATCCGGCCCCTGTCGAATTTGCGCTCCATCCAAGAAAAATACTGGGCAGTATTGAGTGCCTTCTGCCTGATGTCGAAATTTGGTTTCTCTAAACGTTTTTTCAAAGGCGATAACCAAAACATTGCGTTGGCCGGAGAGCCCCAGATACATGTTCGACAGGCCAAAACGCCCCCATGATAGCCGAGTTGGTAGACTCTCCAGTGAATTGAATCGCTTGAAACACGATAAATATACGCTTCGCCGCCACGTTCTTGAACCACCGTATTAATGTGGTCAGTAGTAAGTAAATCGCACTTTTTTGGCAGTTCTTCTGCGCTTGCCACCAAAGCACCAAGGAAAACTAATGTAGCACTCAGGCCAACCACCAACACTCGCCTCCCCCCCCCTAAACCTTCCACCCCGAATGCATCGCAGCCACACCACCCGTCATGTTGCGGAAGCTGACGCGTTCAAATCCGGCATCCCTAATCATGCCCGCGAATTTCTCCTGCTCGGGGAACTTGCGGATCGACTCGACCAGGTACTGATATGAGTCCTTGTCGCCTGATACCGCTTGGCCGAGCCGTGGGATCACTTCGAAGGAATGCAGATCGTAAAGCCTGTCGAGGACCGGCACGTCAACGTGCGAGAACTCCAGGCACATGAAACGCCCGCCGATCTTCAAAACGCGGAACGCTTCTTCCAACGCCTTGTCGATGTGGGTCACGTTACGAATGCCGAATGCGATGGTGTAGGCATCAAATGAGCGGTCGGGAAACGGCAGCTCTTCGGCATTGCCTTCGACCAACTCGATGCGTTCATTCAATCCGGCATCGCGAACCCGGCCCCGGCCGACTTCCAGCATCTCCGGCGAGATATCGCAGATGACAGCGGTGGCATCATCCCCCGTCATGCGCGCATATGAGATCGCCACATCGCCGGTGCCGCCGGCAACATCGAGCAGCCGGAATGGACGCCCCGTCCCCTCGCGCGGCGGCGACAGCCAGGATAAGAAATCCCGCTTCCATAGCCGGTGCATGCCGCCCGACATCAGATCATTCATCAGGTCGTAGTTCTTCGCCGAGCGCGCGAACACCTCGTTGACGAGCCCCTGGCGCTCAGCTTCCGGCACACTGCGGAAACCGAAGCTCGCAGCCCCCTGGACGCTATTGGATTGATCGGCGGTTTTGTCCGTATCGTTCATGTCACCCTGCCCAAACTCTCAAAATGCTCGGCCGACGATAGCCAATTCCGCGCGCCGCTGCTACGCAAACAGGCGAAAAGCACCTGCGGCCATTGGCCGACGGCCAACAGGGTAAGAAGGCCAACGGCCAACAGGGTAAAAAACACCAAGGGGAACGCCCATGAAGCTGGATACCGCCCGCACCATTGTGGACGCCGCACAAAAGAAGGCCCGCGAAATGGGCCTCAAGCCACTTGCCATCACCGTTCTCGATGCCCGTGGGGCTGTGCGCGCCTTCATCGCCGAAGACGGCACCAGCCTGCATCGCGGCGATGTTGCCATCGGCAAGGCCTATGGGGCGATCTCGCTGGGTATCCCGTCCCGTGCAATCGGCGAGCGCGCCGAAAAACAAGCCTACTTCGTTGCCGCCATTTCTCATATTACCGGCGGCAAGATGGTGCCTGTGGCAGGCGGTGTCCTGATCCGCGATGCTTCTGGAGAGCTGTTGGGGGCCATCGGCATATCGGGCGACACCAGCGACAACGACGAAACCGCAGCCTGCACAGGCATTGTAGCTGCCGGCCTCGTTGCTGAAACGGGCTAACGAAGAGAAGAAGTTGTGTCAGGAATGCTGCCGGTCTGATGTGTCAAGAAAAAATACCCGGACCTTTACTCGGCACTGATCTCCTCTTTCCCCTCTCCCCGCCGGGGAGAGGGCCGAGCGCCACCGGCTTGGTCCTGCCATTTCACGCGGTTAGTTTTCATCATTTGAGGCTGGCAGGGGCAAGTCGCATGGCGATCGGGGTGAGGGGGACACGGTCTTGCTCTGGCGGTTGCCGCGAACGCCCATCCCCCTCATCTAGATGTGTATTTCCAGAAGGTTGTTCGCTTTCTCCATTGGAGATTGT
This sequence comes from Alphaproteobacteria bacterium, assembly GCA_022600345.1. Taxonomy (GTDB): domain Bacteria; phylum Pseudomonadota; class Alphaproteobacteria; order Rhizobiales; family Hyphomicrobiaceae; genus Filomicrobium. The sequence goes on from JAHZKP010000051.1 coordinate 16,465, forward strand.
CCATTCGGTCAGGACCGGGAACGCTGATGTTGCGCAACGTCAGTGATTCTCCGGAGGACCGAATGAACGTTCACAAGAATGCACCGCTTAC